>NZ_JBAMYD010000013.1:0-235060 GCF_037002925.1 Rhizobium aouanii | reverse complement strand
GTTTCGGGAGCCCATAATTTCAGAGCCTTCCGATGACGGTACGAAACCGGCTTTCTGCAACGACCTATCGAGAAGCTTTATAGTCCCTTAGTAGGTTTCCCTCAACGGCCAATTGGCCCGGCTTAGACCGCCTTTCGGCTGCTGGATTTAGGCTGAAGTACCCGCCCCACCTCATCAATAGTGATGAGGCAAAATAAACGATCTCCACCCTTCCTCAAGGCGTCGCCAGGCTGCACACTAGGGAAGCGGCTTCGGACTTGTCGTCCGGCGTGCGAACAGACTCAAGGCAGTTGGACCAGCATCCCTTTAAGGATGTTTTGCAGGCGAGATATATAAATGAATTCATCGCACCGCGCCCCCCACGTGTTCTTTCGCGCGACGTTTGTCATCGGTGCACTCGCATTTCTTGCCGGAGCTGTGTCGCCAGCTCTCGCCGATAGCGTCCCCTTGACTCCGCAAACGAAAATCCGCCTGACGATCGTCCAATGGATGCAGTCCAAAGGACAATATGAACGCTGGGATGCGCTTGGCGGCGAATACACGGTCTCCGATGACGGCGCAGTCTTTCTGCCGTTTCTTGGATCCCTTTCGGTCAGCAATCTCGATAACACCGACCTCACAAGCGAGATTGCCAAGCGCCTGCAGGAAAAAATCGGATTGGTTCAGGCACCTGCGGTCACCATCGAAATTCTCGAATACCCGCCAATCTACGTCGTAGGAGACGTAACCAATCCCGGGGAATACAAATTCCGCCCTGGACTGACCGTCCTGCAATCACTAGCACTGGGCGGCGGCCCGTTCCGCGCCACAAGTCTGCAGCAATCGCAGACGATCAAACTCGCAGGCGAATTGCGGGAAATCGACCACTCCCTGCTGCGCAGCACTGCCAAATTAGCACGGCTCCAAGCAGAGATGACCGGGGCAAAGGAGATAACGTTCGATCGGACGCTCGGCGTCGATCAGCAATACGCCGCGGGAATATACAACGAGGAACGGGTCATTTTTCAGGCTCGCGCAAATGCGCTGGACAGGCAGTCGAAGGCGCTCACGGAATTGCGCGATCTTTTGAATAGTGAAGTCGGCATGCTGGGCGAGAAGGTGCAGGGCTCGGAGGACAATATCAAATCGATTGAGGACCAGCTGACCAGCGTCAAAACGCTGGTCACGAAAGGCCTCACCGTTTCGTCGCGTCAATTGGATCTGGAACGGTTGCTCACCACCTACCGCTCCAATCGGCTCGACCTTGTCACCGCCATCATGCGGGGCCGTCAGGCGATCAGTGAGACAACGCGAAATCTTGAGGGGCTCTATGATACGCGGCGAAGCGAAGTCGCTTCCGAATTGCAGTCGGAACAGGCACGTCTCGACCAGCTTAAATTGAAGCGCGAGATGACGCAAAAACTGCTTCTCGATGACCTCGCGGCAGGGGGGAGCTCGAATATCACAGACGAGGCGCTCCCGCTGACGTTTACGGTGAGCCGGCGAAGCGAAGGCCAAATCAGGCAGTTCCAGGCCTCCGAAACAACGGCACTGATCCCGGGTGATGTTGTGAGGGTCGTTCGGACCCGCATTGCGGATGGGGTGTCTCGGGCCGCCCCTGCCGACCTGCCGCGTGAAACTGAGACACACGCCAGTCAGGCAAGCCAGTGACCCGCGGATCATCGCGTGGCCGATGGGTTTCATCATCTTGGCGAAGCGTGCACAAACCATTTTCTTCTGGACGGAGGTGGCGGCCACGCTCGTGCATGTAGGGCTGGCATGGCACTTCGTATCGAAGTTCGGCACGCCAGGAGCCGGCATGGCATTTTTCGGCCTCTACGTCTGGCATAGCATCCTCATTTACGTGATCGTGCGGCGGCTTACCGGCTTCCGCGGATCCGCAGCCAACCGCAGGCACGTGCTGCTTTTCCTGCCTGCATCGGTGTTGGTATTCGTGGCGTTTTGGGCCTTGGCATTGTGGCCGGTGATCGGGATCGACGCCTTGGCCGTCGTTCTGACGGGGATCTACTCGCTTCGCATGCTGATCCAGCTTCTTCCACCCGAGGTGATGCCCGCAGTGATTAGAGGATGGATCGCGAAATTCGCCTAACAAAAATGCGCATCAAGGCGATGCGCATCAGGCCCTGCGGCACAACGAAGATTGCATCACGCAATCAGGAAATTACACAAGAGCGATGTCCCGATCGTGCTGTACGGCGGCGGGTAGGCTGGCGGCCTCAGCCAATGAGCTTCGAAGTGCTTCAACAACCCTGATGATGTCGAGATCCGTCATCTGCGCATAAAGCGGCAGAACTATCGTTTGCCGTTGCGCTGCCACGCCTCGCTTCAGACTTGTGGCAGCGCGATGAGAACTCTGGTCGGAATAGGCACCTTCCAGATGAATATTCATCACACCGCGCCGGGTCGAGATCCCTTGATCGAGCAATGCCTGCATGACCGTCCGCTGGTCGACGGCATCAGATAGTCTCACGCAAAAGCTCTGCCAGTTGCTGCGAGCCCAATGCGGCTCGACCGGTGAGATCCCAGGGATCGTAGACAGGCGCTCACAATATTGCGCAGCAAGCCGCCTCCGCTGTGCAATCAGCCCCGGCAACCGCCGCAACTGCTCCCTTCCGACGGCAGCCTGAAGGTCCGTCATACGGTAGTTGTAGCCCAATTCGTCATAGTCTTCGAAAATCACCTGTTTCGAGCCATGGCGAACAGCATCGGTAACGCTCATGCCATGCTGACGCCACAGCCGGAATTTCCGGTCATATTCGGGATTGGCAGTGGTCAGCATGCCACCATCACCTGTCGTGACGACCTTCCGGGGATGAAAGGAGAAACAGGCAATGTCACCATGCGACTTGCCGATCTTTTCCCAACGCCCATCCCACAGGATTTCGCTTCCCGTCGCGCATGCCGCATCTTCGATAACCGGGATCTGATGGCGCTTGCCGAGCTCCACGATCGAGCGGAGATCGCAGGGCATGCCAAGCTGATGCACACATAGGATTGCCTTAGTGCGAGGCGTGATGGCCGCTTCGATCAGGCTGGGGTCGATATTGTAACCATCTGCCTCGATATCGACGAAGACAGGCACCGCATTGCAGTATCGAACGGCGTTCGCGGTGGCGATGAACGAGTGACTGACCGTGATGACTTCATCGCCGTCACCGACATCGACCGCCATCAAGGCGAGATGCAGTGCGGTCGTGCAGTTTGAAACGGCGCAGGCATGTGCAGCGCCGACAAAGGCTGCGAATTCGCCCTCGAAGGCCGCGACTTCCGGTCCCTGCGTTACCCATCCTGACATAATGACGCGGCGCGCGGCCTCAGCCTCCTCTTCTCCGAGGACGGGCTTGGCGACCGGAATCGTTGATAGAGACGGGCTCATGCAGCTTGCCCTCCTGCCGCAGCGGTCTTCATCTGCCACCAGGCGACAAGGTCGCGAAGCCCTTGTTCCATCGATATTTCCGCTTTGAAGCCCAGGAGTTTCTCGGCCTTGCTGATATCGGCAAGACGACGGGTTACGCCGTTGACCGTGCGGGCTTCTTTGTGCTGCGGTTCGAGTGAGACCCCCATGATGCTGCTCAGCATCTGCGCAAGTTGCAGGAGGCTTATTTCCTCGCCGCTCGCGACATTGAACACTTCATCCGTGACATCGCTCTTCGCAGCCAGCAGGTTTGCCCGGGCGATGTCACGTGCATCGACGAAGTCCATCGTCTGGCTGCCGTCTCCATAGATGAGGGGTGGCATTCCGGTCGCCAGACGCTCCATCCAGCGGATCAACACTTCGGTATAGGCGCCGTAGACGTCCATCCGCGGCCCGTATACGTTGAAATAGCGCAGCGCCACATAGCGCAGGCCGTACATCTCCGCAAAGCTGCGAAGCAGCCCCTCGTTAAACGTCTTAGCCGCGCCATAGATCGTCCTGTTATTATAGGGATGATGCGCTTCGGTGGTCGGAAAGCTTTCGGCCAAGCCCAGAACAGAGGCTGAAGAGGCAGCGACGACCTTCGACACGCCTGCCTTTACGGCAGCTTCGAGAACGTTGAACGTGCCCTCGGCCAGCACATCGAAGGCAAGCCGTGGGTCTTCGGCGCATTGCGTGATGCGGATGGCCGCCTGGTGAAAGACGATGTCCACGCCCTCGAAGGTTTTCGCGAGCAACGCTCTGTCACGGATATCTCCCTCGATGATGTTGACGGACCCGCCAGCTATTGCCGTGCTGAGATTGTCCCGGCGTCCGCGCACGAAGTTGTCGAGGATGATAATCTCGCGCGGCTTCTCCAATGCGACGAGATCGGCGATATGCGACCCGATCAGGCCGGCTCCGCCGGTAATGAGTACCCGTTGATCTCTCACGATCTTCCTCCATGCGATATATCGAGCACAGGATCGGCTTCCGTGCGCCAGCGTATGAACTTCGCCGGCACGCCCGCTACGACTGAAAACGGTTCGACATCGGAGACAACGACTGCGCCCGCTCCAACGATCGCCCCCTTCCCGATGCTCACGCCGGGAAGAATTGTTGCGTTCGTTCCAATATCGGCCCATGCGCCGATGCGGACCGGCTTGATTTCGAGATCCGTGCGAATGATCGGCACATCCAGCGGCAGTGCGGTGTGGGTCGACCCAAGTACTTTGGCGCCAGGACCCCAGCCGACACAATCCTCGATAACCAGGTCGCGTGCGTCGAAATAGGCCATCGGGCCGATCCAGACATTGTCGCCGATCACGCAAGTGCCGTCGAAGCGTCCCTGGATATAGGCCTGGGCGCCGATGAACACGCCGTTGCCGATTTCAAACGTTTCCGGATGTTTGAAACCGGCGCCGCCAGCAACCTGCAGTCCCGTGCCGCAGCTCCGCGCGATCGCTTGCCAAATGGCTTTCCGCATCAGTGTGTCGACGACACCGTCGCCTGTGGCGAAACGACCGTAGAGGTCTATCAGGCCAGCGCGCCCGTATGATTGCCTGAGCTCTTCGACCAACCCAGTTTGGTAGTCAGGATCTGCCGGTCTTTCATGGCGACCATGGACCGCCTGCACCAGTCGAGCCTCGCCGGCGCGGTTAACTGACATAGGCGTACTCCAGCGCGGCGGCCACCTGGTCGACGTGTCGTACAGGCATCTCTGGATAGATCGGCAGCGAGAGGACCTCCCGTGCGGCGGCTTCCGAAACAGGGAAGTCCCCGGCCTGGTAACCAAGGTCGGCATGGGCTTTCTGCAGATGAACAGGGATGGGATAATGGAGCCCGGACGGAATGCCTTCCGCGCTGAGCAGACGTTGAAGCCCATCGCGATCGCGGCTTCTTATGGCATAGACATGATAGACGTGACGCCGGTCGGTTGCTTCGACGGGGGTCGTCAAAACCGTCGATCCGGCAAGCAGCGAAGAGTAGCGGCGCGCATGCGTGCGACGCGCCTCGGTCCAGGCTTCAAGGTGCCGGAGCTTGACACGCAGGATCGCGCCTTGAATGGCGTCCATGCGATAGTTAAAGCCCTTCAGCAGATGGTGATAGCGTTGCTCCTGACCCCAGTCTCGAAGCATGCGCATCGTCTTGGCCTGATCATCGTCATTGGTAACGACCATACCCCCCTCGCCGCAGGCGCCGAGGTTTTTGCCCGGATAGAAGCTGAAGCAACCGGATAGGCCGATACTGCCGGCGCGGTGGCCTTTGTATTGCGCCCCATGGGCCTGGCAGGCGTCTTCGATGACGGGTATCCCGTGGCGGTCGGCAATTGCCTTGATCGCGTCCATATCGGCCATTTGACCGTAGAGATGGACGGGAACAATGGCCTTGGTCCGGGGGGTAATCTTTGCCTCGACCTCAGCCGGATCCATCGTGAGTGTCACGGGCTCAACATCGACGAACACGGGTCGTGCGCCCGTGTAGCAGATCGCCGACACGGTTGCGACGAACGTGAATGGCACGGTAATGACCTCATCGACGGGACCAACGCCCGCCGCAAGCAGGGCAAGATGCAAGGCGCTCGTTCCGGTGTTGACGGCTATCGCATGCTTGGCGTTGCAATAGTCTGCGAATTCCTGCTCGAAATGCGCGACCTCGTCGCCCAATACGTACTGCCCCGAGGCGAGGACGCCGAGCACGGCGGCGTCGATCTCACCCTTGATTGATTGATATTGTGCCTTAATGTCTAGGAAGGGGATCATGCGATGCGCCTTGCCTCTTCGAGCTCGATGATGCGACCGCGCTGGGCTAACGACCGGCTTGCTGCTTCCAGAATGCGAACGACGCGCAGGCCGGCATGGCCGTCCGTAATGGGCCGCGAATTCTGCTCGATGCACTCGACGAACTGATCCAGTTCGCGTTTCAGTGCTTCGGTCATATCGAGCTTGGGCGCCCACATGTCGCCGCTGCGATAGCCAACCATCATCTGATGGACCTTCTCGCCGTAAGCCTGAGAATTGGGGTTCAGCGTGATGCCCTTGTCGTAGACCTTGATCTTTTCGCTGGGCTCCAGATCGTCGTAGACGACCATCTTGTTGCTGCCACCGATCAGCGTGCGGCGCACCTTGACCGGCGCCAGCCAATTGACGTGGATGTGTGCGATGAGCTTGCTTTCGAAGAAGAGCGTCAGATAGGCGATGTTTTCCGGCTCGCCGAGTACATGGCTCATGCCTGTCGCTGAAACAGCCACCGGCCTTTCCTGCACAACATGGTCCAGGATGGAGAGATCATGCACCGCGAGGTCCCAGATGACGCTGACATCATGCTGAAAGAGCCCCAAATTGACCCGAACCGAGTCATAATAATACATGTCGCCCAAGCCGTTCTCGACCAGTTCGCGCATCTTGCGGACGGCGCCGGTGTGGACGAAGGTATGATCCACCGCCAGCACGAGGCGTCGGCGTGTGGCCTCTTCGACCATCCGCGAGGCTTCCTCCGTCGTCGATGCCATCGGCTTTTCGACGAAGACATGCTTTCCGGCCATCATAGCCTGCATTGCGAGCTTGAAATGGGTGAAGACCGGCGTCGCGATAGCGATGGCATCCACTCTTGGATCACGCAGCACTTCCTCGAAATCATCGGTGATCGTCACGGCGGGGTAGCGGCTTTTGACAGCCGCCAACCGGTCAACATTGAGATCACAGACAGAAACGAGGTGCGCTCCGGCTGCCTCCGAGATGTTGCGAACCAGATTCGGCCCCCAATATCCATACCCAACAACAGCGATGCCGATCATCACATTCCCTCCAACGCGTGCATGTCGACTGGCCCGTCATTAACGCGACCGATCATCCTGGCCGGAACGCCAGCCACAATGGCGCCATCGGGCACATCCTTTGTTACAACCGCTCCGGCGCCGACCTGCGCAGCCTCTCCGATCGTGACGCCGGGCAGAATGGTGGCGTTGCTGCCGATCGACGCATAGCGCTTGACCAGGGTCGGGACGACAATCCAGTCGGCTTCCGTCTGAAGGCTGCTATCCGGATTGACGGCGCGCGGGTATATGTCATTCGTAAACATGACCCCGTGGCCTATGAAGACGCCGTCTTCCAGCGTCACGCCCTCACAGAGGAAGGAATGGCTGGAGATCTTGCAGCTTTTTCCGACTAGGACGTTTTTCTGAATCTCAACGAACGTGCCGATGCGCGTTCCCGCTCCGATCGTGCAGCCGTAGAGATTCACAAGATCTCGATGGTGGATGACGCTGCCTTCACCCAGCTTGACGTTTGATGCAATCATCCCTGCAAACTCCCTACTCCTAACAGGCCCGATTTTCAGTCAAACAAATAATCGTTCGATTGCGTCCAAGGTTTCACACCAACAGGGCAAATACTTCTCTCCATTCCAAAGAGAATTGTTTTCTTCATCTGAGTAAAGAAACAAAACGTTTAAGCTTATCCGCCGAAAGGCGTATCTCCTTAAGACGACTTACGCCCTGGTTTATGCCCCTGACCATCATTGGTAGTGGGGTTACCTCCCACACTCGTCGGCTGGCTTACGTCGGAGACAGCGATGGTTTCCATGCATTTAGGGATTCATCGCCAAACGGCGACGCAACAACAGAGACTATCCCGCAATCTCTCTAGTAAGACCTAGGTCTATACTCAGGCTTATCTTCAATATCTTATCCAATTATGGAATCTGCGTAGTACTTAGCCTATATTAGCTACTGTAACGATCGGCGAATTGTGGTATTCGATTCCTACTTTAGAGTTTCCTAAACCCCCGTATTGAGAGGGGTTGGTACTCGGGCCTTAGTTGAGCGTAACGTGTTAGGGGAGGGTGAAGCTGTGAATTCAGCACTTATACCGAATTTGGACCTCAGGCAGGAGACCGGAGCTCTTCCCCTCAGGCTAGAAAATAATTCGAACACACCTGCCGTGCCGGGAAGACACACGCATTCGCTTGTCATTCTCGATAATCGTGAGCTTGATCGTCAATGCCTGGCGCAATGCATGGCTGCCCAAAAAGCGGATTTGCAGATTCTGGCTTTTGGATCAATTGAGGAGTGGAAGCAGAAGCGCGACGAATATCCTCCGCTTTCGGCAATCCTCTTGAACGTCGGCGGCAAAAAGATCGATGAACCGACCGTTTCCGAGCAAATCCGGAAGCTTTCGTCGGAATTCGCATCGACGCCACTCATCGTATTGGCCGATAGCGACGATTTCGGTCAAATCGTTCGGGCACTTGAGTACGGAGCCAAGGGGTTCATACCCGCCTCAGTCAGCGTCAGCGTCTGTATGGAGCTGATCGCGCTGTCGGTGGCAGGAGGAATTTTTGTGCCTGCAAGCGCCCTGTTCGCCATGCGTCACTTGCTGGACTCGAGCAATTCGACCGCACGCCCGCTATCCGGCATATTCACGGATCGTCAGGTCGAAGTCGTGGAGGCGCTCCGACGCGGAAAAGCAAACAAAATTATCGCTTATGAGCTCAACCTGCGAGAAAGCACTGTAAAGGTGCATGTTCGCAATATTATGAAAAAGGTCAAAGCGACGAACAGAACGGAAGTCGTGTTCAAGCTCAACGATCTTTTTCTTTCGGGCAGTTCTGCGGCAAGCAGCCTGTGCTGATGCGGTCGGCCGATCCTGCATCGCATCACACGAGCGCATTCTCGCGCTAAACATCCTCGGTGGCTGCGCGCCAAATGCGCCAGCGAGCCCACGATTGCATCTTCAGCCTCACCTGGGAAGTTTGTCATGCACGCCTCTCCAGGTGAGGCGGTCTGCATGTGCGATTTTCCCAGCTAAAGCGCATCGCATTGAATTTGATTCATGCGATGCGCTTTAGCTGTTTGTTTTCATGCATATCGTTATCCCCGAACCGCTGCACACTCGGGGCGACATGCAATTAATTGCCGGTGCCCACAGGAAGCCTGGAAAGCGCTGTTCGGATCCTGCGCAACGGGCCTCTCTGCGAATGGGGGACCAGACCGCGCGCAAGATGCCAGAAGTATCGGAACTCAGGCAGCGGAGGTACATTCGGCCGCAGGCCATTCAGGCGCAGTCTGACCATCAGGCCATCGACGCCTGAATATAGTCGCAGACGCCAACCAGCATCACGTTTGAAGTGTAGAAATGTTACTTTCTCGCCGGCGTCGCTTCCGCCGACGGGAGCGTGACGAAGAACATTTGCAAGATCTGGCTGCTGACACCGCTCAAGAATATCGGAGAACCATGCAAGCCACTCGGAATCGTTCCGATCGGGAATCTGATGAATGCTTTTTCGATCCCTGCCATACCGTCCCGAGACGACCCCATCGCCTGAGCGACCGAGTTGCGCGATGACGAGGCGCGCGCGCCTGAATTCGTCGTGGGATAGAGATGGATAGAAATCTTGCAGCCTCCGCGCCCGCTCAAACTGGCCTCTGCAGATCAAAGCGAGAAGGAAGTACGCCCACTCGACCGGATCCGGGTTGAGTGCCCCATATTCGGTCATGGTCACCTTGACCAGGTCCACCAGAAGGTCATAGGCGCGCTCGGCGTCGCCCTCCTGCAATGCACAGATGGCAAGGCGGAATTTGGCTTCGGGCAGGTAGGATACATAGTCCAGGCAGCGCGCGTAGCACTGCTTGGCTTCCCCCACCCTGCCCTGCTCGAGAAGCAGGTCGCCCTGCTTCAGCAAAGCGCGATCGCTCGCTTCCCCCACGACATGGACGCTCTCTTGCTTGGAGATCCGCTGGACCTTTGTAAGATCGCCGAAGGGGCCGGACTGGATGATCTTTTCACCGAACTGCAGGCCGTTGTTCAGCATGAACCACTGATATATTTGCGGCCTGTGGCTCAGTGTATGACACGAATGGATCAAACTGTAACCGGCTGTCGTGATACGCCGCATTTCGTCGGGATGGGCAAAAAGGTAATCCAGTCGCTCGACGACGTTGCGGCCGTCGACAAAGACACAGTTCTCCATGTCGACAAAGCCGGCTGCCTCCACGGCTGCCGTGCGTTCCGTCACGAGACAGGCCTTTGCCCCGGGGATCTCAAAATGCTTGCGTACCACCTCGCCGCCCATAGTGCCGCATGTGGGGACGACGAGGCTCGCGTTGAGCGCACGCGCATAAGCCTCTCCAGACAGGTGCTGGGAAGCTAGCTTGCTCTCATAGGCGTGTTGCGGCGAGACCAGGCAGGGGTAACGGTCGCGGATTATCGGAAAGACCGTCTGTCGCCAGGGATAAAGGCCGTAGGCCTGACCTGTGAGCATGGCCGGGATGACCTTTTGCTGGCCATAGTCGTGGTAGACTTCGGGATCGATGAAATTTGGCCAGACGAACAGATTCTCCTTCACCGCCGGCATATATTCCGGAGTCATCGTTGCGATCGCGAAATACGCCTCGATGCCCCACTGCTCCATATCGGAAAGGAAGCCCGCGCGTCGATCGCACCATGCGTCGGCGTTATGAAGGCCAAGCTTCGGAACGGCGATATGGGTATTGGTGTTGGTGACTTTTATCCGACGCGAGCCATGCGACCGATAACCGCTTTCAAACAGCGTCAGATCCGGCTCGTACCTGTCGCATATCTCTGCATAATCGCAGTCGCGATTAATGACGACGACATCGAAATGTGTTGCGAGGCATTTGACCTGCTGCTGCATGTGCAGCAGCAGGTAACCGGCCGCGTTCGCATTGGGCTGATGGTCCCATTGAAAAAAAACGAGCCGCGGCTTTCGATCATTAACGTTGCTATTCATGTCCCTATCGAATGGCTTCAGGAGCAGTGAGTTCGACGTTCGCAGACGCCAGATGCGAATAAGCCTCTTGCGAGGACTTGACGCTGGGCCAGTTCCTTGCGCCGCCGGAAAGCTTCCACTCGAAATAGGCGATCGTTCTCTCAAGCCCCTCACGAAGGTTCACCTTCGGCTGCCAGCCCAGTTGTTGCGTTGCGCGGCTGATATCGGGCTTGCGCTGTGTCGGATCGTCAACCGGCAGATCCTTGAAGACGATGCCGGACTTCGATCCGGTCATTTCGATCACCATTTCTGCCAATTCACGGACCTGGAATTCTCCGGGGTTGCCGAGATTGATGGGGCCTGTGACCCCAGTGGGCGCGCCCATCAGACGGATAAAGCCGTCAATCAGGTCGTCTACATAGCAGAACGATCGTGTTTGCCTGCCGTTGCCAAAGATGGTGATCGGCTCGTTTCGAAGCGCCTGAACGATGAAATTGGAGACGACACGGCCGTCATTGGTCTGCATGCGCGGCCCGTAGGTATTGAAGATCCGCGCCACCCGAATTTCCACACCATATTGACGATGATAATCGAAGAACAGCGTCTCTGCGCACCGCTTGCCTTCGTCATAGCATGCTCGCGGGCCTATGGGACTGACGCTGCCTCGATACTCCTCGGGTTGAGGGTGGACGGCAGGATCGCCATAAACTTCGCTTGTGGATGCCTGGAAGATCTTCGCCTTGGTGCGCTTTGCCAAGCCGAGCATATTGATGGCTCCGTGCACATTAGTCTTCACGGTCTGCACGGGGTCGTGCTGATAGTGGACCGGAGATGCCGGGCAGGCGAGGTTGTAGATCTCGTCGACCTCCACATAAAGTGGGAAGGTAATGTCATGGCGGAGCACCTCGAAGCGAGGATCGTCAAGAAGATGCAGCACATTGTCGCGCGAACCGGTGTAGTAATTGTCCACGCAGAGGACGTCATTTCCCTCTCGCAGAAGCCTTTCGCACAGGAATGATCCCAGAAACCCGGTGCCGCCGGTTACCATAATTCGCTTTTGTCCGTGCATTGGTATGCTCCGTTGTTGATGGTTGCCCCGCGGAAGCGAGGATGGTCAGTAGGCTCCCCTGCGCTTGAAGACCGCAGGGATTGTGCTGAGAAGAATTTGGCAGTCGAGCCACAGCGACCGGTTGTCGATGTAGAACTCGTCGAGTTGCTGCTGCAGTTCGATATCCGCATTGCTTCGTTCGGATATCTGCCAGAGGCCCGTCAGCCCCGGTGTTACCGAACGCCGCTTGGCACGAAATTCGCTATCCATCGCTGAAAGGTGATACTCTGGAAACGGGCGTGGTCCCACGAAGGCCATATCCCCTGCAATGATGTTCACCAGTTGCGGGAGCTCGTCGATGCTCGAAGCGCGCAGCATATGTCCTATTACCGGAAGGATGCGCGGATCGTCCTTGAGCTTGAAGTGACTCAACCACTCGGCGGACATGGTAGGGTCGTCTCGGAACAGCGCTTCAAGGCGCTGTTCTGCATCTTGGTACATCGTCCTCAATTTCAGGACGTGCACCGGCTTGCCGGACAGTCCTTCCCTGGCATGCCGGAAGAAGACAGGCCCCGGATCGATGGCATAGATTGCGGCCGCTGCAATCGCGATGAATGGCGCGACCACGATCGTTGCAGGGATGGCGATTGCGAGATCGAGGATCCGGCGAACCAGATGCGAGTTGACCGAACTCCCAGAAGTGGTGAGGCGAATACCGATCTCTCCGCCAACATCCGCAGGCTGCAATCCGCTCACCTTGAGGCTCGGCGTGTCGGACAGCAAAATGACTTCGGCGAACTTCCGACGCATCGCCGCCAACTCGGGACCAAGCAAGCCTGTGTCGCCCGCAATCACGGCAATGGACGGCCCGCCATCGAGCAATGCCTCCAGAGTATCGGGGGAAAAGGGCTCCGGCCTGATGCCATACTGCCAGTGGTTCTTGAAATGGGCAACGAGCGGCGGAGTAAGGTTGCGCGCTCCTATGACAACCGCGCGGTCCCCCCAGATTCCAAGTCTCCAGCACAGGCCTCGTGCAATCCAGTGCACAAGTGGCTGAACAATCAGCCCGAGAGCGAGGAACCCAATGACGGCAAGCAGCAGCCGTTCCCCCTCCGGCAGGATAATTGCTCCAAACGCCGCCAGGACAGCCACTTTGACGGCAGCGATAGTGCGCCGCCGCAGATGTTCGTGGTCATGCAACCGATACCCAGGATAGAGGCCGGCCGATGTGTAAAGAATAATCGCGGCGAATGCTGCGATCGTGAATGTACGCTCCGCCAGCGTGCCCTCCAAACCACTGGGGAAAAAGGACAGGACAACAAAATAGGCAACCAAATAGCTTGCAATGTCGCCGGCGACTAGGAAGGACGAGGTTGCAAGCCGAGGAAGCCGACGCCGTAGTGCGACGGGCATGTACAGCCCTGCCCGGTCAAAGGGATCGGCGGTCTTAGCTGCGATGGGCGGCACGGAACCTGCCGCAATCGCCCGCGACGTCATGTCATTTGATGTGGCTGCCTTCGACGGACCCGGTGTCATTGCTGGCGACGCAAATAAGGACATGATGGCTTTACACCTTTGCAGCTGCTTCTTTTGGCGCGCTTGGTCCAAAAACCGCGTCTTCGATCGGAAACTTTCGAAGGCCCAGTCTCTGGAATGCCGTCAGTGAGATGAAGGTCGGCACGACGACCGCATAGCGCCGCCACAACCGTCGCGGCTCGCATAAAAGACGAAACGCCCATTCGAAGCCGCTTCTTTGAATGATCCTTGGAGCCTGCCGCTTGAGGCCGGCGTGGAAATCGAATGCGGCTCCGACACCGATGAGCATCGATGCTTCCAGACGATCGCGCATGCGCGCCATCCAGAGTTCCTGCTTGGGACTGCTCAGCCCGACCCAGATGATATCGGCGCCCGATCGATTGAGCTGGTCAGCAATCTCCGTTTCCTCCCGCGTCGACAATTTGCGAAAAGGTGGCGCATAGGAGCCGACGATCCGTGCTTGCGGAAATTTTGCGAGAAGGCGCGCCTGCAGCTGTTCGAGCGTTTCGGCCGTTGCGCCGTAAAGGAAGTGGCGCAAGCCCTTGGAGCTGCCGGCATCGAAAACGGATAACATCAGGTCAGGTCCATAGACCCTGTCGCTTTCCGCATGACCGGCACGCTTCAATGCCCATACCAACGGCATGCCATCGGGTGTTACGAGGAAAGCTCGGTTATGTATCGACCGGAGCTCGGGATCATCTTGACACCGGACCACGCCGTGCGCGTCGCGAACGCACACATATTCCTTCCTGCCGTCTTCGATCGCTTTTTGAATAAGTCCGGTGGCACTCTTGAGATTAACTGCCGAAATGCGAACGCCAAGGACATTAATACATTCCAAAGAAGTCGTTTGGTTGAGAACTGAATCTTGACTGCTGTCTGCTGATTGCTTTCTCATGACCTACGCTTTCGCGATCTAAACTGTCATCAGAATATGCTGTAAGGACGATTGCCTCCATACTTGCCGTTCCAACTATTGGACGTAGATGAGACTTCATAATTCTACGCCTTACGCGGGGATAAGTTACAATATTTGGAGTAAGGCAATGTACCCCTACAGCTTGCCACGTGCTCTTTTTGATGAGGCTGTGGCGAAAGAGCGTTTGACCGTCGCAAAGTCGAAGAAGATAGTCGCTTTCGCGCAGATAAGGCCGGGATTGAGTGCGCATGAGCCGGGAGAGAGATATGGGGATCCCAACAGGCGAGATGACGGCTCGGCTGGCGATCGGTCCGAGCTGCACGACAGAATCAACCAACTGCAGAAAGATTTGAGCTCTGACGGCTATACCGTGGGAACTGCTGACCGCCGATCAGGTGGAAAGCCTACGACTGATTGTCACTCAGCACCTGAAATCGGAAGGTCGGTATCAGTACGGCGGCAAATTCCAGCTTCACGCCATGTATGTCGCAGAGGAAATTGCCAAATTTCTGACTTCCGGCGTGATCCTCAATCGCCTCACGGAAATCACGCAACCGCTTGACGTCGTTCTCACAGGCGAATGCGATATGATGATCAACACCACGTCGTCGTGGCATACTGACGTTCCCCACCACCCTGCCTGCATAGATGGAACTATCTTCGCGGACGAGAGCTTCAAAGTCTACAAGATCGCGTTCTACCTGCAGGATCAGGACGAAAACTCGCCAGCGACATTGAAGGTTCGACCAAGATCTCATCTCAATGGCCTGGTAAAGAGCATGCCGGAGAAGGGCTTGGGCATACGGGCAGGTGATGCCATCATTTTCGATGTGCGCATTGAACATGCCGGGCAAATGCCGACATTCGTTGACAGAAGCCTGCGCAAGTTTTGTGGACGGATCGGACCGCGACTTCGCGTTGACTCGCAAAAGGCTTTCACCGTGGCGCGATCGGTCCTTCGACGGATGGCCGGGACACCTGACCGCGTTGCGCTTTTTCATGACCTTTGGTCCATCCAACGCATGGACCCATTCTTATGCCGAGGAAGGCTGCAATCGCCATCCTGAAGTTCGGGGAACGCTCAGTGCAGAGGTGCTGAGACAGCTTGCTGCCAATAATATTGCCCCGCCGATTATCGGGCTCACTCGGCAAGCAGATTGTCGACATAAGGCAGGCTCAGCGGAAACGGAAAGTGTAGTCACACCGCATGCCAGATGATCTCGGCGGGAAAGCGCTGGCGCTTGAAATGCTGGGCAATGGGTTGGTCGAATCGATACGGTCGACCTCCCATTACCATCTCGATCAGCACCAATCATAAGGCGATGCTGGCCAAAATTGCCGAATTCAGAAAAAAATGTCGATTCCGCATTTGACGGGAGCAATCCAGCCACGCCCATCAGGTTTTTCTAAAGTTTTCAATGGATGCATGTCGCTCTGGTTGCAGAAAGAATAACTCGCGGCAAGCGAGATATTAAAACTGCCACATTTTGGTCGACTCCAAATTCACCAAATATTTCAAAACGTAACTTTGGATCGACTGGAATATTGTGGCAGCAATAAGGCTATGCTTCTCAAGCACTTACCGTTGCGTTGCTGTTGCGCCCTCAAAAATGTCGCCCTATAACCTGCCGCCGTAACGCTGGATTAACCACAAATATTAACGGGCGGGGGTTGAGGAACAAGACCATGACAACATACTACGTAGCGACGACTGGCAGTAACGGCGGTAACGGCAGTACCTCCTCTCCCTTCCGCACGATCAGCGAGGCGATGTCAGCAAACCTTAGACCCGGCGACGAGGTCGTGGTGAAGGCGGGGACCTACAACGAAGCTATTAACATCGACAAGGACGGCTCGGCGGCAGCCGACATCACGCTGCGCTCGGAAGTGCCCGGCGGGGCGCTGATCCGGCCGCCCGCGGGCTCGTGGAACGCGATCAGCGTCAACGCCAACTACGTGACAATCGACGGCTTTGACATCGGCGGCGCCAAAGGCGACGGCATCGAAGCGAACAACGTCCACCACATCTCAGTTCTCAACAACAAGGTCCACGGCAGCGGGGAGTCGGGCATTCAGTTCAACTGGTCGGACTTCATCAGAATCGAAGGCAACGAGACCTACAATAACGCGTCGTCGGGCTGGTTCTCGGGCATCTCGATCTACCAGAACCGGAACATCACCGGCGATACCTCGACCGACGGCTACCGGACGATCGTGCGGGACAACATCTCGCACGACAACGTCACCAAGTCGGGTGCGCACACCGACGGCAACGGCATCATCATCGACGATTTCCAGAGCACGCAGACGAGCGGTCATCCGAACTACACGTTCAAGACCCTGGTCGACAATAACCTCGTCTACGAGAACGGCGGCAAAGGCATCCAGGTTACCTGGAGCGACTCCGTCACGGTGAAAAACAACACCGCATACCACAACAATCAGGACCCGGCGAACGACGGCACCTGGCGCGGTGAGCTCAGCAACTCGGCGTCGAGCAACAACACCTGGGCCAACAACATCGCCGTTGCGGACCCATCGGTGAACAAGAACAACACTGCGATCGACAACACGTCGATCGACGGCCCCAACAACAACGTTGTCTGGGCCAACAACATCACCTACAACGGCACGGCCGGCCAGGCATCGGTCAAGACCGACGGCGGCAACGCGATGCCGAGCGCGGCGAATGGCAACAAGCTCGGCATCGACCCGAAATTCTCGGGGGCAGCGAGCGATAACTTCCACCTCGGCTCCGGCTCGGCGGCGATCGACAGCGGAACCGCCAAGTACGGCGTCGGGTCGGTCGATCTGGACGGCCACGCTCGCGTCGTTGGGACTGTCGACATGGGAGCCTACGAATCGGGCTCCAGCGCGGCACCGGGAACGCCCACCACGCCGACGCAACCGGGGACGCCAACCACGCCGACGCAACCAGAAACGCCAACCACGCCGACGAAGATATTCACCGGCACCAACGGCAACGACATCCTGCCACATACCGGTCAGTCCAACGGCGGCAACGAAACCTTCAAGGGTCTCGGCGGTAGTGACGTGTTGAAGGGCGGCGCCGGCGCGGACGTGCTCGACGGCGGCAATGGTACCGACACGGCCAGCTATGCAGCCTCCGGCGCGGTCAACGTCAACCTGGCGACTAAAGCCGCATCGGGCGGGCAAGCCGCCGGTGACAAGATCGCCAGCATCGAAAACTTGACTGGCTCAAGCTACAACGACGTGCTGACCGGCGGGAATGGCGGCAGCAACGTTCTCAATGGCGGGGCTGGCGCGGACAAACTCAGCGGCGGCGCCGGCGGGGACGTCATCAATGGTGGTGCCGACAACGACACGGCGGGCTATACGGGCTCCGGCGCGGTCAACGTCAACATGGCGACTGGGGCCGCAACGGGCGGGCATGCCGCCGGTGACAAGTTCGTCAGCATCGAAAACTTGACTGGCTCAAGCTACAACGACGT
Organism: Rhizobium aouanii; assembly: GCF_037002925.1. Lineage (NCBI taxonomy): Bacteria > Pseudomonadati > Pseudomonadota > Alphaproteobacteria > Hyphomicrobiales > Rhizobiaceae > Rhizobium > Rhizobium aouanii. The sequence goes on along the minus strand of NZ_JBAMYD010000013.1, from coordinate 216,962 downwards.
GCTGACCGGCAATAGCGGCAGCAACGTTCTCGATGGCGGGGCCGGTGCGGACAAGCTGACCGGCGGGCTCGGCAATGACAAGCTGTTCGGGAAGGCAGGTGCAGACATTCTGACCGGCGGCGGCGGAGGCGATACATTCGTCTTCAATGTGAAGCCCGACAATATTAGCGTCGACAAGATCCGGGATTTTTCCTCCGCGGCGGGCGACAAGCTGATGGTCGATCATTCGATTTTCGCCGCGCTCAGCCTATCCGGATTTTCGAATGAGAATTTCGTTCTCGGAACAAAAGCGCTCGAGGCGGATGACAAGCTGATCTACGATAAGGCCAGCGGCATTCTATCCTATGATGCCGATGGAAGCGCAGCGGGCGCGGCGATCCACGTCGCCGATCTCGACAATTCCGCAGCACTTCACTTCAACGATTTCCTGCTTGTCTGAGCCAGTCGGCCCGTCCCCTTCCGGGGGGCGGGCCTGCATCGTCACGGGCGGTCCCACCTACCTCTTCGTGCCGGCACGAAAATCCCAGCCAGATTCTCCGCGGCAATTTTTGACTTACGGCATCCCACATTTCGTCAAGGGGCGTCAGCGGCAGGCCGTTCTGCATCCATTCGCGCAAGAGGCAAAGCTCGGCTCGCGACGAATGTCGTCTGGAGCTGGGCGAATTTCCCCATCTCGATCCAGCGGATAGAGTCACTTCACCGAACGAGTCGCCAAGCCGCTCGGGCAGATCTCGCCAGTGACCACCGGAAAGCCGCAGGAACACCGCTCGTCGCGGCGCCCTTTTGTTACTCGGGCGGCGCGACTACGCTTTCGGTGTCCGCCCCAGCCTTCTGAAGATCCTGCAAACTGCCAAATTCTCCCGAAGGCATGATCTCCGGATGTATTCGGAAGCTCTTGTCGTTCAAATTGCCGGTGTAGCGGTTATTCGCGAACTGCACGTATCCAGGCCCATGGTCGGGAGCGTAGACATAGGCTGCAAGCCCGTTGCTACTGTCGATTGACACGATATTGCTCTCGATACGATTAGGACGTGCCCATGACGGACGCCAACCCCTGCCCGTACTGTCATCAACGCGAAAAGCCGCGCCCGATCCGTGCGTGATGACGTTTCCCGTCACCACGTTGCTCCAGCCGCCGTTGATGCCGATCGCCGATATATTGTCCGAGAGCGTATTTCCTTCGATGCGCACACCACTGGCCTTGCCATCCGTGTAGATCGCCCAACTGATAGGCGTCGGCCATTCATTGATATTCTCATACCCGGAAGGCCAAAACGTCCCATCGACCCTATTCATAAGTTGACCTGTCCCGGTGACCAGATTGTAGCGGATGCTGCTGTTCAGGAGGTCTGCCTGCTCGCCCATCAGCTTGATGGCACCGCCATCTGCCGTCTGCTGATTGGCATTGCGGATCTCGTTATGTTCGATGACTGCGTCGTGGACTGCGTCTTGTGCTCCCCACAGTGAGCCGCCGGCGATACCGAACTGCGCAGTATTCTCGACCAGGTTATGAGCGATCCTGATATTGTCGGCCGCCTGGAACCATATACCCGCAGTTTCGAAGTAGACCCTTCCAATGTCATGAATATGGTTCGACAGGATTTTAGCACCGTCGGATTTGCCGAAGCTGCCATAGGTCGTGCCAACGTAAATCCCGTTGCCAGCCACATCTCCAATCACGTTGCCGGCAATCAAGACATCTTTGCTCTCGGAAACATGGATGCCGACGCCGACATTGTCGATGGAGTTGCCGAGCAGCCGAACACCGTCCGAGTGATCCAGCCGTATGGCCCCAAAGCTTCTGGTGTCGGTACCAAACTTGCCGCTGCCCCGCGGATCCCCATCCCGAAACTGGAGCCCCGATACAACCATCCCGTCGGCTCCATCCAGCCTGAAGAGGGTCGGCAGGATGCCGGCCACAGCCGTAGAACTTGTTGGTAGTCCATCGGTCGCGATATAGTCGAGTTGACCTTTGGTGCGGTCGTACCACCACTCCCCAGGCGCATCGAGCAGCGCCGCCGCCCCGGTCAGAAAATAGCGGCTGCCTTCTGCCGTGAAGAAATAGCCGGTGCCTTGGGTATTTATCGCCCGGTTCGCGGTGTCGATTGAAACCACTGGGAGGGTGTCACTGCCCCACTGGCTGCCGGGGTGAAAACCACCGACGATGTGGGCGACAAGGCCTGCTGCATTTTTTGAGATCGGAAGGTCGCCGGCATGGAAGCAAAAGCGCGTGTTACCATGCCATAAGTCGTCGTCCTGCGTGCACTTAGCCGCAAAAAGCCACCCTTTGCGCGGGTCTCCATCGAGTGGAGCGTTGGGAAAGCGAGCCTGCGTCTGGCGCGCGCCGCTGACGAAAAGATCGCCCACATCCCGGCCCGCAGGCAGCTTCAGTGACGCCTTCCAGCGACCATCGGCCTGCGCCGTCCAATTGCGCACAATCGGGCCGCCGTGCAGAACCGGCGCCTCATTGCATCTCGCCGCGATGATTAGGCCCGCATCGCGAGCATCGAAGACTATCGGTTCAGCAAGATAGTAATCCCCATTGCCCATTGCGATCGTATTCTGGCCGCCCTTCTGGCGCGCAGCATCCCGCGCTCTTTCAATACTGGCAAAAGGACCGTCTGTACGCCGAGAATTTGCTTTAGGAAGGTGCCCGCTCCAGGTGTCTTTGCCCTCGGGGGAGACATAGAATACTGCCCGGGTCGCGGATGTTCCGGTCAATATGTTGCTCAGTGAAGTCCCCTTCAACTTGTCCGAAAAGGTCGCCGGCGAAGCTTCCGCGCAGGTCGCCTCCCTGACGAGCATCTGCAGACGCTCGGACGCGTCTATCTCCGTCTCCACTGGAGTCGGATTGCCGGACTGCGGAAAGAGCATGACAGGCAAAATGCTCAGGACCAGTCCAAAACGCCGTCTCATGATATCTGCAACCCGCTCGCAAGGCCACGCGAGGGCGCCTGCCAAGGTGGCGAATGGCTGATCGAAACGACGGGCGCGTACAGCGAAAACATGATGATGGCTGCGGTAAACAGGATGAAGATCGTGTCATTCTGAGCGAAAAAAATACTCTCGGTCAGATTCATCACCAGGATCATGATCGTAAGGACATTGAGCCACAGCCACCCGTACTGCGGGTCATGACATTGAAGAACCGCGCCCTGGCGGATTGCACGGAGAAGCATCAGAACAAACGGAACCATTCCCATAATACCAAAGCTCAACAAGGTATCGCGGTATCCATTATGCGCGTGGGGCGCCGCCCATCCCATCTTCAACCACATGTGCGTCGCTTCGGGGTTCTCAGTTGTCCAGAAAGCCTGGTAACCATAGCCAAACATCCAACGATCGGATATTTCGACATCAACCAGCTCCCACAGTGGCACCCGACCCGTCAAAGTCGCGTCCTTACCGAGCGCTTCAAGGGCCGGAACCAGGAACTCGTGAAGTGAAATCAGAATGCCGATGGACAGCTGAACGAAAAGCAGGACGATAACGATGCGGCCAATGCTGCTGCTTCTTTGCAGGAGAAAATAAAAGCCGATCAGGCAATAGGCCGCTGACGTCGCAAGGATAGAGGTCATCGATCCGGAGCTTGCAAGGCAGATGATACCCGCGGCCAACAAGATGAACGCAGTTCGCCGCAGGCCGAGCGTCCCGTCGATCAGCACGGCCGTTGCCACCAAGATCATCAGAGACGCGTACCAGCCCAGGACGTTCTTGTGGATGAAGATGCCCCGCATCGTACCATCCGGCATGGTGGCGAGGCTTGGTGACACCACGGAGATAACCACACTGAGAACGATACAGGCTCCCAGGGTCACAAATATCAGGAACAGCAACTGCCTTGGCGTGAAACGTATCGCCAGGACATAGGAAAGAAGCACGCAAAACAAAAGGCCGATTGCTCGCCTCAAGGTCGTTTGAGGCCCTATTGACCATAGGGTGGACAAAAACGGCAGGACAAGGATCGCGGGTACAATCAGATTTCGCCTGAGCGCCGTTAGAAATTGCGGAAAATTGCGCATCAGGATCACGATTGTAAATACGTACACAGGAAAGCAAGGAAGACGCAGTATAGATTTGGCAGATTCGCTGAGCGTGCCGTCCGGATTTGCCAGGATAAGCGGCAGAAACGCGCCGGCCTGAAAGAAAATGGATATGCCGGCGCCCCAGCATTCTATGGTCCGCCAACTGATGGTTGGTCCGCTGGCAGTTCCGAGGCTATCTACTCTCATTATCCGTCCCGACTGACTTGAAAAGACAAGCGTCTGTTGATCGCGGCAGATCAAAAAAACAGGTATCGGCATTCGTGCTGCACTGCTCTCAAGCAACCATTCAGCCACATCCGCAGTCAACCTGTCCTAGTGAAGGGCGGGCTACGCCTAATGCACCTTTGCTCCACCCAAAGACTATGTTGACGTAAGCTTTCAGCCGGTATTTAGCCAAAAGACGGGTCCTAATATCCCCGGATTGCCCTTAAGAGCAGATGTTGCGCATGTCCGTTCACCGGTACCGTGGCAACGAATGTCTTGTGAAGCGTGGTGGGTAAGCCGCGGTTCCGCTGGAATGAGGCAACAATTCTGACAGAGGCTCTCTCTGCAATCGAAGCCTGGAAGGTTTAGGATTTCTATGTTTCTGCGTCATGATCCTAGTTTTCAATGCAACACGACGGGCGCTTTACTCGGCGTGGCGATCTCATCGGCTCTGCGCGAGATGCTGTTCGGCCGACAAGGGACTTTGGATATCAACATGACCGAGGCTCCAGACCTCGATGGCCGCGTCAAGCTCGACGTCTTAAGCAACTTTGCGCTGCTGTACAGCGGTGCAACGCTGCAATCCGCCTGAGAACGCGCCATGGAGCAGCCAGCCCTCAGTGTCCTCATCAATAATTACAACTACGCTCGCTTCGTTGGGCGGGCGATAGACAGCGTATTGAGCCAGGACGCTCGCAACGTCGAGATAATCGTCGTCGATGACGGCTCTACCGACCAGTCGCGATCTGTTCTGGAATCGAATGACAGCCGTGTGAAGGTGATCTTTCAGGAGAACCAGGGACAGGCCGCCGCCATAAATGCTGCTGTGAAGTTAAGCAGTGGCGACATCCTCTGTTTTCTCGATGCCGATGACTGGTGGGCGCCAGGAAAGCTGTCGGCAACAGCCGCTGCTTTCCACTCCGATCCTCAGGCATCGCTTGTTTATCACCGACTTCAGCCAACGCAGACCGATGGCTCACCAGCCTTCAAGCCAATCCCTCGGACCCTGTGTTCAGGAAATTTGTCGCCACGGCTCGCCAGGTCGGCTGGTTGGTGGCCCTTCCCGATGACATCAGCCATCGCTGTAAGACGTAGCGCGTGGGATGCTGCAGGGGATATTCCCGAGCAGTTCCGCCTGTCTGCCGATGCCTGGCTCACAGGCATCTATCCATTTCTGGGGGGCGTTGTCGCCTTGTCGGATCCACTCGGGTTCTATCGGATTCACAACAATAATTGGTATCGGCCAGTCGATGATGCCGCCATGCTGCGAAGGCGGATGGCCCATTGGCAGGCGACCGTTGAAGCGACGAATCGGTTTCTTTCTGCGCACGACCTGGCGGGAAGGCTGCGTCTGACCGATCACTATCCGTACCGGGTGGCCTCAGCCAGGCTGCAGGGCGCCGATACACGCACCCGGTTCAGACTTGCTGTGGAAGGGCTCTTTTTCGCGGGAGAACCAAACTTGTTGAGGCGGACGCGTGATGCATTGCGTACAGCCTGCGACCTGCCTCGACTTGGTGAGGATGTCGGCTTGTCGGAGGCAGCGGAATGAAGGCGCTGCTATTGGTTTCCGAACTGGAAGATTATACCATCTCGTTTGCCGGCGGCGTTGCCCAACATCTAGACGTTGTGCTTGCCGTGCCGCGCCGGAGCTACGCACATCTCGCCTCTTCCATCGATCCGGCTGTCGATCTGCGCCTTCTAGACTGGCCGAGACACCGTTCTGTCTCCAATCCCTGGTTTCTGTACCAGCTTACGCGTCTGATCCGGCGGGAGCGACCGAACCTCATCCATCTCCTCAGCAATTCGACACTTTGGCTGAACCTCGCCGTGCCGTTCTGGCGCCCGATCCCGCTTGTGACGACCGTTCATGACGTGGAAATCCATCCCGGCGATTCCGAGACGCGTACGCTGCCCGGCTGGGCCCCCGAATTGATGGTGAAGCAATCCGGACATCTTGTCGTCCACGGTGAGGGACTGAAGCGGATGGTCCTCGATCGATATTCAAAATCGCCGGACTGTGTCCATGTCCTGTCGCATCCCTCAATCCTTCGCTATGCGGAGCTCGCCCGGCGGCAGAAGATGGCGCCGCGCGAAGCGGATGGAACTATACGCGTCCTGCTCTTCGGACGGATTTTTGCCTACAAGGGCCTGGAACATCTGGTCCGGGCCGAGGCGATGCTCAAGGACATACTTCCCAACCTGCGCATCACGGTCGCAGGCCGTGGCGACAATCCGCTGATCTTCCAGCCGCTCATGGGGGATGCCGGCCGCTACGACATTCGCAATCGTTTCATCGAGGATGCAGAGGTTGCCCAGCTTTTCCTGGACACCGACATCGTCGTGCTTCCCTATACGGAAGCATCCCAAAGCGGTGTGCTCAACCTTGCCGCCGCATTTGGCAAACCGGTCATCGTTACGGACGTCGGCGAGTTGCGGGGCACCGTTCAGCCCAACGGGCTGGGAATGGTGGTCCGTCCCGGAGATACCAAAGAGCTCGCGGCAGCAATCAGGACATTGGCGGACAACGGCGAGCTTAGAAACAGTTTCGGTGCCAATGCGCTCGGATGGGCCAAAGGACCGAACTCGCCTGAACGGGTCGGCGCCCAGGCCGCGGCCGTTTATCGGGAGGTGGTCGGATCATGCTGACGGAGGCCCTCACGGACAGAAGTCGAATGGCAGCACCGAGCGCGGCTAGTGTCCGCCACTATGTTCCGGGCGGCTGCGAGAACGGCGGCGGAATTGGCCGGCTGGTCGGCTATATAACAGAGACCGCGAAAGAGACCGGAGCGCAACATTTCGTCACCGATACCAGAGGGGCTCAATGGTCCAAGGTGACATCACCCGCACGCCTGCTCGGCGCCATCCTGACGATGGCAAAGGACCGGATTGTTGCGCCCGCTCGCATTCACCATATCCATATCGCCGGCCGCGGCAGCACCTCCCGAAAACTGATCCTGACAGAGGCTGCCCGTTTGTTTGGGTGTTGCCACATATTGCACCTGCACGATTACGATTATGCCGGCGACTTTGCGCTACGCTCGCCGCGCCAACAACGGCTCATACGTCGGATGTTTCAAAATGCCGATTGCGTTGTGGCGCTCGGCCAGCGCGATCGCATGACGCTGACGACGCTTCTGGGCGTTGACGAGCGCCGCACGGTCGTTGCCCATAATTGCGTCCCCGATCCGGGGGCGCACGATATTCGTGTCGGTCAAATACCGTTGATTGTATTCCTTGGCCGGTTGAGTGAACGCAAGGGGGTCAGGGAGCTTCTGTTGGCCCTGAGCCACCCGGTCATGAAAGACCTCCCGTGGCGGGCTGTACTGGCAGGCGACGGTCCTGTCGAGGATTATCGGCGTCAGGCTGACGCCATGGCGCTTTCAAATCTGGTAGAAATGCCCGGCTGGCTTGACGCCGGTGAGGCGCGAGCCCTGTGTGCGCGTGCAGATATACTGGTCCTGCCTTCGTACGCCGAAGGTCTGGCAATGGCTGTGCTCGAAGGGCTGTCCCACGGCCTCGCCGTCGTCACTACGCGTGTCGGGGCGCATGAAGAAGTCATTACCGACGGCGAAACCGGCATCTTCGTCCCAGTCGGAGACCAGGATGCCTTGGCTGCAGCCCTGGCGAAGCTGGTTTCCGATCCAGAAATCTGCATCCGCCTCTCGGTCCAGGGCCGCACACATTATCTCAACCGTTTCAGCATGAGGGCCTATATGCGGTCGCTCGAGAAACTTTACGAAACCGTTTCCGCGAAACCTCAAGCAATGGTTGGCGCACGATGACGATTTCCGCTGCGGACCGCAACCTTCCGATCTCGCCGATGCGCTACGATCCTCGCTTTCAGGTGGAGACCAAGGCGGACAACTTCGATCTGGCATCCGCCTTCGGTCTCGTCCGGCGACGAATGATCATGATCATGACGATAACGGTGCTGCTGATGGTGCCCGCGGCGATTGTGATCTCTGAGTTGAAGCCCGCCTATCAGGCATCGGCCCGATTGATTATCCGCCAGCCACTCGCAACATCACTTGGTGTGGACGATACCAGCCCCGGTGATCTAATTGACGTGAAATCGGAGACTGAGCGGCTTTTATCCAGAAGCATTGCAGAGCGAGTCGTCCGCGAACTGCGGCTTAACATGCTGCCGGAATTCAATCCTGCGCTGCGGAAGATCTCGTTCATTGACAGGATCCGGGCGAAGTTGCGAGGCCTGTTCGACACGAAAAAACCCACCTTGCCGGTAGGAGACAATATAGACGCCACCATCCGGGAATATTATCAGGCGCTCGGCGTGTGGCACGGAGATAAGAGTGAAGTTATCCAGATCAGCTTCACTGCGAATGATGCTGAACTCGCAGCCACGGTTCCGAACCGGCTCGTCAGCATTTACCTCGATGAACGGAAGGGCAGTGTCAGTGGCCGCCTGGTTTCAGCGGAAGAATGGATCCGACACCGCGTCACCGAACAGCAGACTCGCGCGAATGTTGCTCGCGACGCTGTCCGCACCTATCAAGAATCGATGGACATCGTCTCTAAAGAGGACGCTCAGGATGAACGTATCAAATCACTCCTGGAACTCACCGGCCGCGAAGGGAAAATCGACGAACGCCGGGTTGAGGTAAAGGCGACGATATCCACGCTGGAAGGAACGGATAACGCTTCGGCCGCAGTGCAGAATATCGTCGTGCCCGACAGCATTGCCACAAAGCAACGCGATCTTCACGCACAGGAGCAAGATCTCGCCCGTCTTCTTCAGACATATGACGGCAGTGCCGAGGCCGTGGTGGATTTACGTGGGAAGATCCAACAATCCCGTACCGATCTCGACCTTGCGACCAAGCAATATCTGCAAACGATGCGCGCCAAGCTCGCCGCACTTGATCATGAAGCCAACGCACTGCAATCCATCTTGGCTGATGATCGGAAAAAACGCACACGCGATGCCCTGGCGCAGACGGAATTGACACGACTGCAGCGTATTGCCGACAAGGAGCAATCGACACTCGACAAGCTTGAAGACCAGCGCCGCGACCTTGCCGCGAAGGCCATGCTGCCGGGGGCGGAGCTGGAGGTTTTCTCACCGGCTTCAGTGCCGCTCACGCCACAGGGACGTGGACGGCTTTTCTATCTGGTGGGCGCACTCCTGGCTGCAATCTCGGCAGCCGCAACAGCTGCTTTCGTGATCGAAATGTCAGACCGGACAGTCCGGAGTTTCGACCAGATAGCTGGAATGGGGCGCGCGATACCGGCTGGACTTATCCCGCGTCTGGCGCGGTGGGAAAATTCGAAAACGATGTTCGAACATATGCCGGTCCCGATGTTTGACGAAGCAATCCGTACCGTGGTGCTTTCACTCAAGCAGTCCAATGGCGGCAAGTTGCCGAGCAGTATCGTTGTTACCTCGGCCCACAGCGGGGAAGGCAAGTCGCTTGTCGCGAGATCGTTGGCCATCGAACTTGCCGCCGCCGCAATTCCAGTGCTGCTGGTCGATGGCGACCTTCGGCGGGGAAAGCTCGATTCGTTTTTCAGGCCGGAGTTAATGTACGGACTGAACGAATTCTTGAACGGTCAGGCAGATCTCCGTGACATCGTCTACCACCATCCAAGCGGTATCGACTTCATTCCATCTGGAAGATTCAGTCTCCGGCGGCGCACCCGTTTGAACGGCCTGGCAGAAATCATCGAGATGGCGGGCACGGCTGGCCAGGTTGTCATCTTTGACAGCGCGCCGGTGCTCGTCTCTACAGATACAGTGCATTTGACTGCCCTGGCGGAAAAAACACTGGCAGTTGTCAGATGGGGAAAGACGAGCCGCCGCGCGGTCGAGTTCAGCCTGCAGCAAATGAAAAGCTCGCGAAATTCGGAAATTGTTATCGCGATCAACAATGTAAATCCAAAAAGGCACGCTTTGTATAATTTCAGTGACTCGGAGCTGTTTTCGAAATCTCTGGTGAAATACTACGGTGTAAAGTCTTAGATACATCGAACATTCGGTGTTAAACACGCACGTTTGGAAATTGCATGAACTACAAAGCCTAATCTACTTCAGCATTAGTATTCGAGTTGGAGGGCAACCCATGGATACCGGAATGACAAAGAACCGAAAAGTCGCGCTGGTTACGGGTATAACTGGCCAGGACGGTGCGTATTTGGCCGAATTGCTCCTGGAGAAGGGCTATATTGTTCACGGCCTCAAGCGACGCTCATCGTCCTTCAACACCAGTCGCATCGAGCATCTATACGAGGATCCCCATGTCGAGAATCCTCGCTTTATTCTGCATTACGGGGACATGACCGATTCAACGAACCTCATCCGGGTCGTTCAGGAAACGCAGCCGGACGAAATCTATAATCTCGCCGCACAGAGCCACGTCCAAGTCTCTTTCGAGACGCCGGAATATACGGCTAACGCCGATGGAACCGGCACCCTTCGGCTACTTGAAGCAATTCGCCTCCTGGGGCTGACCAGGAAGACCCGCTTCTATCAAGCGTCCACCTCAGAGCTCTACGGCAAAGTTCAGGAAGTCCCGCAGAGCGAAACGACACCTTTTTACCCCCGATCCCCCTACGCGGCGGCCAAGCTCTACGCCTATTGGATTGTGGTCAATTATCGCGAGGCCTATGGCATGCACGCCTCGAACGGCATTTTGTTCAATCATGAAAGCCCAATCCGCGGCGAAACATTCGTGACGCGCAAAATCACCCGGGCGGCGGCGGCGATCCATCTTGGGCTGCAGGAAAGGCTCTATCTCGGCAACTTGGACGCCAAGCGCGACTGGGGACATGCACGAGAATATGTCCGGGGCATGTGGCTGATGCTGCAACAGGATGAACCGGAGGACTATGTCCTTGCGACCGGCGAAACGCACTCGGTTCGTTCCTTTGTCGACAAAGCCTTTGCCAAGGTGGGCATGCCGATTGATTGGCGTGGGAACGGGGTTGAGGAAAAGGGATACGATAAGACATCCGGTCGGTGTGTGGTGGAGATCGATCCAGCTTATTTCCGTCCGACTGAAGTTGATCTTCTGATCGGCGATCCGACGAAGGCGCACACGAAGCTTGGCTGGAAACATGAAACCAGTCTTGATCAGCTGGTTGCAGAGATGGTTCGCGAGGATCTGAAAGTCATGGCACGCAATGTCCCGTCGGTCGGTGTAACCAAAGGTTTTGCCTATGCCTGAGGTGATTTACAGCCTTGCCGGAAAGAGGGTCTATGTCGCGGGCCACCGAGGCATGGTGGGCTCTGCGATCGTGCGGCGTCTCGCTTCCGAGGGTTGCGAGATTTTGACGGCCACCCGTGCCGAGGTCGATCTCAGACGGCAGGAACAGGTCGAGGCCTGGATGAGTAAGTATCGTCCCGATGCTGTCTTCCTGGCTGCTGCGAGGGTCGGCGGTATTCTCGCGAACGCTACCTATCCGGCCGACTTCCTTTACGACAACTTGATTCTCCAAGCGAACGTCATCCACGCCGCCCATAGAACTCACGTCGAAAAACTGATGTTTCTGGGCTCGTCCTGCATCTATCCGAAATTCGCCGATCAGCCGATCGTTGAGGACTCACTTCTGACCGGATCGCTTGAGCCCACGAATGAATGGTATGCGATCGCCAAAATTGCCGGATTAAAGCTCTGCCAAGCCTATCGCAAACAGCACGGTAGAGATTTCATCTCGGCCATGCCTACCAATCTTTACGGTCCAGGCGACAATTTTGACCTCGGGTCAAGCCATGTCATGCCGGCGCTCATACGCAAGACGCATGAGGCCAAGGTCAACCAGCAACGAGAAATATGCGTCTGGGGTACCGGCACGCCGCGGCGCGAATTCCTGCATGTTGACGATTGCGCCGACGCCTGCCTCCATCTCATGAAGACCTACTCCGCCGAAAGTCATGTGAACGTAGGTTGCGGCGAAGACATTACCATCCTCGAATTGACATACCTCGTCTCCAAGATCGTTGGTTTCAAAGGCAAGATCACGCGCGACCTCACCAAGCCAGATGGCACGCCACGTAAACTCCTGAGCGTCGACAAGCTTCGCACTCTCGGCTGGTCTCCTAGGATAGGTCTGAAGGAGGGCATCGCAGATGCCTATCTCTCCTTCCTTGAAGGCCATCATCTCGAACGCAGCGACAGAGCTGTGTCCAGCGACTTGATCGGTCAAAGCGACGTCAGTTTCGAGAAAGCGAAGAGTTCGGCGCCGCACGCGCCCACGCTGTCGACCGTCGCGCATCATCCCTCGCGCATCGGGAATTTGCACGAGGGATAACAGGGTTTTGTCTCGGGGGGACGCATATGCTGGGACGGCACAAATAATGCAGCCTTTGGAAATCAGCGTTGCAGCGCTCATTTTCCTGATAGTCGTGTGGGTGATGATTATCGGTGCGGCAATGGATTTCTTCGCGGTCGAAATGCCGATATCGCTTGTCGCGCTATTAGGCAGATAGTCCACATTGGATGGCTCCACCGGGCCTTACCTTCGGCTGGACTGTCGGACGACAATCGCTGCAGTAAAGTCGACAGGCCAAGAGAGGAGCCGGACGGAACCCGCCTCAGTTGATTGGCGGCTCCGCATCGATGTGACCGGGCGGCAAACTTGGCTGACCGAGCCCGAAGAACGCGCGCGCGGTCAAGCAAGCGTCATCCCCTGGGACGCACGCGCGGCAGACGTCAGGCCGAAGATCGTACACTTGACAGGATGTCTCTGAACCGACGCGACCGACCAGTGCGGAGCAGCGCGCACCGTCGCAACGCATTCCCTGCTCGTTTGCGGCGACGAAATGCGCCGGCAGCAAATCGAGAGCAGCATCCGTTTCGGTGGAAAATCTGGGCCAGGTCGGCGAAAAGGAGCAGCAGGCTCCGCAGCCTTGGCAATCGAAATCGATCAATGATGTCATGGCCCGCTCCTACCACACAGCCCGCCAAGAGCAAAGCCTTCGGTTATGCGCTTAACCTGGCTTCGACAGTCGCCGTCAGACGGCAATGAGTTGCACGGTTTACTGCCGTCGCTGAAGATGAGGTGGCTGCCGTGCTCCTGCAAGCCAGTCGCCGCACTCGTCGACTTTCCTGACGAGGCCGGGAATGCGGCGCGGCATTTCCAACGGGAGGCGCGACCTGTCAGGTGGCCTCGAGGATCATGTTGAGGGGCGTCTGGGCTGCACGCCGGATATGGGTGAAACCGCCTGAGCGGATCACCTCGGCCAACCGCCGCTCTCCCGCTTGCGCACCGAGTGCCAGCCCTGTCTCCTGCGCAAGCGAGGTCGGAACGCAGATCATCGTCGAGGCTGAGTAGTAGAGCCGTCCAACCGGATTGATATTCTCCTCCAGCGTATCTCCGGCCATTGGTTCGACCACCATCCAGACGCCGCCCTCTTTTAACGCCTTTCGGATATGAGCCGCAGCGGCTTTCGGATCGCCCATATCGTGCAAGCAGTCGAAGCAGGTGATCAAATCGAAATCCCGGCCGTCGAAATCCTGCGCCCGGCCGACCTCGAAGTGCAGGTTCGTCAACCCGTGTGCCTGGGCGTGCGCGGACGCAGCGGCAATCGAGCCTGGATGGAAGTCGTAGCCCACAAAGCGGGAATTCGGAAACGCCTGCGCCATCAGGATCGTCGATAGCCCGTGCCCACATCCGACGTCCGCCACCTTCGCCCCCGTTTTCAACCTGTCGGTGACACCGTCGAGCGCCGGCAGCCAGTCCTGCACAAGGGCATTGACATAACCCGGGCGGAATAGCCGCGCGACAGCGCAGAACATGCAGCCGGCCTGATCGCCCCAGGCAACGCCTCGGCCGGTTTTGAAGGCGGACTGCACCTTCGGCTGGTTTTCGACCATCGCAGCAGCGGTATCGAACGCGCCGATCAGATTAACCGGGCTGTCCGGCTCGGCAAACACCATGGCCTGCTCGGGCGTCAGCGAGAACAATCCTCGCTCATGGTGCACATAACCCGAGGCAGCCTGTGCCGCCAGCCACTCGCGCACATAGCGAGGTGCGCATCCCGAGGCATCGGCAAGTTCGTCGGCCTTCACCGGCCCGACCTCCTTCAGCGTCCTGTACAGCCCCAGAGCATCCCCGATCCGGACCAGCGGCACGCTAACCGCTCCGCCGAGGTCGCCAAGGACGCGACCCACGAGTTCATTGAGCGTTGTTTCGTTGATTTCCGTCATCTCGAATTCCTCCCGGTCCTCGGATGGCGTCTTGCCATCCATGACGCCGAGGATGAACCTTACCGTCTCGGCGGGCATGAGGCGGTTGTCCCGCGCCTGCGAAGAAATCCCGTTCCTTGGAGGGACACATGTCCCATCGGCATCGGAGGAGGTCTATCCACCTGCAGAAGCGGGACTATCGGGAGAGCGCAACGACGATCGCTTGCGAGCGGCTATGCACGCCGAGTTTGCTGAAGATCACCGACAGCTGGTTTCGCACGGTCTTTGCACTCTTGCCAAGCCGTCCTGCGATCGCGCGGTTGTCTAGCCCCTCCGCGACGAGGTCGAGAAGGGTGGCCTCGGCGGGTGTCAGACCGGCCTCACTGACCGCACGCGGCCGCACCGACCGATCCTGCCCGAGGAAGGCGGCAAGCTCCGTTTGAAACACATTCCACGCAGGCTCGTCCGGCAGGAGCACATGGTTCTTGCTCTCAAGCGGCACGAAGCGCGCGCCCGGAATCGCGGCGGCGAGCTTGCAACCCTGGTCAAACGGCACGCGCATGTCACCGCGGCTGTGTGCGATCAACGTCGGGACGCGCAGCATCGCCGCAAGGTCCAGCACATCGATCCCCTGCATCTGCCAAAGCAGTTGCGCGGCGACGTCGGCCGTTGCCGTTTGCCGCTCGAGATCGCCCCACCAGCGATGCTGTTCAGGCGTGCCGTCGGGGATAAAGAGATTGGTGAAGAACTGGCAAAACGCCGGATTATCGCGTCCCCAGCCGACGCGGACGAAATTGACAAGGGTCTCGGCTTCCAGCCGCTCCGCCTCGGTCTGAGCTCTGGCGCGGGCCCCCTGACCATAGGCGTTCAAAAGCACCAGATGCGATACTCGCTCGGGATATTTGAGGGCATATGCGATAGCGAGTGCGCCGCCCTGCGAAAGACCGAGGAGGACGAAGCGCGGCTCCTCGATCGACGCTGCCACGGCAGCAAGATCTGCGTGCCACGCTTCGACCGAAAGGTCAAAGACATGCCGGTCCGACAGGCCGCAGCCGCGCGGATCGTAGCGCACGAACCGGTTGTGGGCGGACAGCGCCTGGAGCCACGGCCGCCACACCGGGCTTTCGAGATCGTAGTCGACATGGCTCAGCCAGTGCGCCGCCCGCAGGATCACCTGACCCTGCCCGCAAGACGCCATGGCGATACGGGTGCCGTCCTCGGCTGTAGCGAACCGTATGGTCTGACTGAGTTTCATCGGTCGAGAATATCGCAGCCGAAGATCGCATAATAGACCTATCTCCTAAGGGGCGATTCCAATTGCCCCAGCGATGGCCTGTAGGTTGTGAGTTTCATGATATGCCCAGTCTATGCCAGGATAAGGCCTGCAGCTTTGCCTGCCGCAGCCATGACGGCAGCGTTGGTGTTGCCGCTGACGATCGTTGGCATCAGAGACGCGTCTACGACCCGCAGGCCTCGTGTGCCTCGGACCCTGAGGCTGGTATCCAGGACCGCTTCCGGGTCGCTGTCTTGACCCATCTTGCACGTGCCGACAGGGTGATAGCCGGTTTTGACAGTGCGCTTGCAATGAGCGGCGAGGGCCTCGTCACTTGTCACGTCCACGCCAGGGAATATCTCTTTTTCGATCAGCTCACGCATGGGGGACGCTTCGAGAACCGTCCGGGCGAACCGGAACCCTGCAATGGTCAGGCGCAGGTCATCGGGATGGCCGAAGATCCGGGTGTCGATGATCGGGTTTTCGAATGGATCGCTCGACGCCAACGTCACCGATCCCCTCGCCTTTGGACGAAGCAGAAGCGAGTTGATCGTGACGCCATCACCGGGTTCGGTGCCCATGACGTCCCGGTCCAGGTAGACGGTCGGCACACAGAACATCTGGATCGTCGGTCGATCGTTATTGCCGTCAGGGTCGTAGAACGCGCAGGTCTCCACCCCAGTCGTCGAGACCGGACCTGTCTTGAACATGAGATACTGCAGCCCAGCCTTGATCATTGGCCAGCCTTGGTCCGCACCATAATAGCCAAAGGCTCCCTTCGTGGTTGCAACGATCGGGCACTCGTAATGATCCTGTAGATTCTTGCCAACGCCAGGCAGCACGACTTTCTTCTGAATATTATGCTTGGTGAGTTCTTCGTCCGGTCCAACACCAGAAATCATCAACAGTTTTGGCGTCTGATAGGCTCCAGCGGCGAGAATGATCTCCCCCGCACTCGCGGATTTCCGGCTCCCGTTGCGTATGTAATCGACGCCAGTGGCGCGATCGCTTTCCATCCTGATCGAGGTGACGGTCGCTTCCGTCTCGATGGTCAGCAGCGGATCGCTCATCACTGGTGCGAGGAAGGCATCGACGGCGCTGGACCGCCTTCTGGTCTTCCAGTCTATGGTATGCTGCATGAATCCGACGCCAAACTGATGTGCGCCGTTGAAGTCCGGGTTGTAGGGGATCCCCATGGCTTGCAGGGTTTTCACGTAGGTTCGCGTCATCGCGCTTGTGTGTCCAAGATGTGAGATCTTCAGCGGCCCACCGACACCATGGAAATCACCGGCAAGATGATCGTTATCCTCCTGCGCCTTAAAATAGGGAAGCAGGTCGCCGTAGGACCAAGCGCCGTCATTGGATCCTTTCGGCGTGACCAGTTCGTTCCAAAGATCAAAATCCGCCGCCTGTCCGCGCATGTAGACCATCGCGTTGACGGCGCTGCCGCCGCCTAGAACCCTGGCCTGCGGCACGATGGGACCACGGCCGTTCAGTTGGGGCTGCGGCTTGGTTTGATGCATGGCGAGATATGTGTCTTTGGCAAGGAACTTCATGTACCCGGCTGGAAAGCTCATGATCGGATTGGCTTTTGCGGGTCCGCGCTCCAGAAGCAGGACTCGCGCCTTGCCCTCGCGCACCAGTTTCTCGGCGACGACGCAGGCGGAGCTTCCTCCACCAACGATGATGTAATCGTAACGGTCACTCGCAGGCATTGGAAACTCCGGTAATCGATATCAGATGCTGGAGGGGCGCATGTGGATGCTGCCAGAGATGGCTTCACCGGATTTCAAAACCTTGAGACCGCCGAGGTCGGGCATATTGTGTCCGTCGGCGAGATGGCTCATCGGCTCGAAGCAAAAGTAGTCACGCTTGAAGCTCGTATCGAAAGTCGTATCTGATACGAACACAAAGGCGTTCTTGAAAATGGCGTCGGCAGTTAAATGGAGCGATGTATTCCGCTCCGGCCAAGTAATGCATGCTTCACCATTCCAGTCCTCGAACCCGTTGTTGACCCAATGTTGGGGCAGCGGCGCCGGAGAACTAAAATCCAGCTCCTTCGGTATTTCGGTCTGATGGCCTGGCAGCCATCCTTCGACTTCGGTCCAAAACTTGCGAGCGGGAGCAAGCAACGTCGTCTTCGGCGTCATCGGAAAATAAGGATGCCAGCCGAGTCCAAATGGCAGTGAGCGCTGGCCACGATTTTCGACCGCAAGCGTCATGGTCAGCCCTTGTTCGTCGAGGGCGAAGCGCTGCCGGGCTTGGTATTCGTATGGCGTGCCTTGGCCCTCGTGGACGAACACCAGTTCAATCGACGTCGGTGTCCTCCCTCCGATAGACCAGTCCGCCTGCCAGCCTTCGCCGTGCAGATAGTGCTTGTCCCAATCCGTGTTCGGGCGGAAGTGATAGTCATTTCCTTCAAACGAGAACTTATTGTCTTTCACCCTGTTGCCAAACGGCACAAGCGGGTAGCAGGAAGAGCCAAGCGCATCGACGTCGTCGAACAGGCAGGGACGCAGAAGCGCTGTCCTGCCCGACCCGACATCTCGCCAAAAGCCGAGCACAAGCCCTCCTCTTGTCGAAACGCGAAGAGACAGCGGCCCTGCCTCAAGGCTTACAATGGACATGAGATCAGCTCTTGTTACGGGACATGCTGCGCTTGATCGCCTGGATATTGGCAAGCACCGCGATGACGATGATCAGGCCCCGCACAACCTGCTGGAAGAAAGGATTGATGCCAAGCAGGACAAGGCCGTTACCGATGAGGGTGATAACCAGCACGCCGAGAAGCGTGCCAAGCATCGAGCCCCGCCCGCCAGACAGCGACGTTCCTCCGACCACCACAGCTGCGATAACGTCGAACTCGAGGCCGGTGGCTGCGGTCGCGTTGCCCGATCCCAGTCGTGAGAGCAGGAGAATACCGGAAATCGCCGCCATTGCACCGGCGATCGCAAAGAGCGCGACGCGTATCTTGGAGACACTGATGCCGCTCAGAAACGCTGCGTGAGCATTGCCGCCGATCGCGAAAACGGACCTGCCGAAAGCTGTCTTTCGGCTGATGAAGGTGAACACCGCAAACAAGATCAGCATGATGATCGCGGCAGGCGGAATACCCAGAAACGAACGATCAAGGGCGTCCAGGGTATCGTTGCGACCAACGGAAACGGGCAGCGCATCGGTCACGAACAATGCGGTCCCGCGAAGAGCACTCCACAGACCGAGCGTGCCAACGAAGGACGGGACATCGAAGTATGCTCGCAGAGCTCCGGCGATCGAACCGAGCAAAGCACCGACCAAAATTGCGAGCGCGAAGGCGATCGGCGTCGGAACGCCCCACTGAAGCAGAAACGCAAGCACGACGGAAATGAACGCCACCATCGGACCGACGCTGACGTCGATTTCACCCGCAATGATGATGAGCGTAGCCGCCCACGCAGCGATCCCGATCGTAGCAGCGTCTCGGAGGATGTTGATCTGGTTATTGAACGAAAGGAAACCGTTCGCCGTGGTTGTAAAAACGACGTAAAGTATTACGATCGCAACGAACAAACTGAGTTCGTTCATATGTTGCGACAACGAGAAACGAGATCTTGTTCCTTCGGTCGCCGATTTTGACTTTGCAGTCTGGTCGAGTGACATATCGCGTCTCTCCCTCAATGTCCGGCGATGCAGGCGGCCATCAAGGCGTCCTGATCGATCTTGGGTGATTTGAATTCTTCTTTGAGGGTGCCGTCCCTGAGGACCAGCACTCGATCGCAGACGAGCGGCAGTTCCTCAATCTCGCTGGAAACGAAGATCACGCTCCGCCCTTCCGCTGCAAGCTGACGAATGATGACATAGATCTGAGCCTTCGCTTCGACGTCCACGCCTCTGGTGGGCTCGTCTAGGAGCAGGACGCGGCTGTTGGCATAAACCCATCTGCCGATAACGACCTTTTGCTGGTTTCCGCCCGACAGCGTGCCGATCGGGGTGTCCGTCTGGGCTGTCTTGATATGCAGGCGCTGGATCACCTTGCGTGTGGCATCCGCCATCATCTTGGCTGATAGGGTTCCGTGCTTGCTGACGCCGGCAAAATTTGTCGAAAGCGTATTCTCGTCGACACCGAGAAGAGGAACGATCCCCTCTTCTTTCCGGCTTTCGGGCGTATAGGCGAAGCCCATGGCAATCATTCTTTTGTACCGACCGGGTTGAGCGGCCTGACCGTCGACGAGGACTTGTCCGTGATCGTAGGAGCGGACGCCCATGATTGCCTGAAGAAGCTCTGTCCGCCCGGAGCCGAGAAGCCCGGCAATCCCGAGCACTTCTCCAGCCTTGAGTTGAAAGGAAATAGAAATTAGCTTGGGCGCCAGGGCGATGTCTCGAACTTCCAGAACGGTCTTCTCTTGGCTTCGATTGTCCAATGCCGCTGCCTTTGAAGCCTCGGCGCCAAGCATAAGCCGAACGATCTCTCGGGTATCGGCGCCCTTGACGTCGACAGTATCGATGATGCGCCCATCGCGCATGATCGTTGCTGAATGCGCAATCTGACGGATCTCGTTCATTCTATGGCTGACATAAATGACCGCGATGCCTTCCGAAGCAATGCGGGTCACCGCCACCATGACCTTCTCGGCTTCGGCGGCCGCAAGCGAACTGGTCGGCTCGTCGAGAATAACGAGTTTCGGCCGTCCAAGGAGGACGCGAGCAATTTCGAGGAGCTGGCGCTCAGCCGGGCTCAGGCTTGCAACCAGGGCATTGGGGGCACGATTGAGCCCTAGTCGCCGCATGGCCGCGGATGCTTCCGCTTCCATGTCGGCGTATTGGATGACACCGCCCTTCCTCGGCCAACGGCCAAGGAACAGGTTTTCCGCAAGCGTCATGCCAGGAACGAGACTGAGTTCCTGATAGACGACCCGAACACCCTTTTCGAATGCATCCTGGGCGCGGCTTGATCCCGAGTGTCGCAGTTCCTCGCCGTCGATCATGACGGTTCCGCTATCGGGGATTTCAGCTCCAGTTAGGAGTCTGATCAGCGTCGATTTGCCCGCGCCGTTCTTCCCAAGTAGCGCCCTCACCTCTCCGGCCGCTACTGAAAACGATGCATCGTCGAGAGCTAGCACGCCAGGATATTGACGCGTGCACCCCGCAATCGATGCGATCGGATGGGAAGCGAGTTCGGCTGTTCGCGATGTCTGTGTCATTCAATTTCCACCTTCGAAAAGGCGCCGCCGGTCACCCGGCGGCCTCGACGCTCGTGACTTGGGAGGTGATCTTACGGAATGCCGTCGGAGTGGGCCTTCAGCCACGCCTTGCCGTCTTCGGAAGATTTGTAGAGATCGATATTGTAGGCAACCTTGATGCCTTCCGGCGGTTGCCCATCGATCGACTTGATGGCCTGAGCGAGCGCAAGCTTCCCGAGACCTTGGCCGGAGATATCGACAACGGCCTTGATGACGGTGAAGTCGGCCAGCTCCTGAGCGATCTCGGTCGTCATGTCACCACCGAAGACGACGACCTTTCCGGTCTTGCCCTGGCTCTTCACGGCACGAGCGGCACCGAGTGTTGCACCACCTGCTTCGCCGAAAAAGGCATCGATATCGGGGTTCGACGACAGCATCGTGCTTGCTACCGAAACCGCCTTGTCGAGGACAGCGCCTTCCTGGTTTGCGACGATCTGTGCGCCTGGAACCTTTGCCTTCAGGGCCTCCTCAAAGCCCTTACGGCGAGTCACGCACACCTCCACGAATTCGCAGTTCAGGACGGCGATTTTCGGCGCATCGTTCTTTTCCGCGATGAAGTAGTCGGCTGCGGCATCACCGAGCTTGTGACCGAAATCATAGGGATCGCCGACAGCATAGGCCGAGATATATTCCTTCATGTCGGCGTCGTTGAGGCATGTGTTGTAGCAGACGACCGGAATGCCGGCTTCATGAGCGCGGCGGATCGCGCGATACGAACCATCTGCGGAGACAGGCGATACGATGATGGCCTGCACGCCTGATGAGATCAGAGAGTCGATGAACGAAGATTCTTTGCTTACATCACCCTGAGCGTTGGTCTCGACGATGTCCAGCTTGCGGCCGGCATCATTCGCGCCGGTTTGGATGCCTTTGCGAACACCTGCATAAAACCCCTGAGCATCCATGTAGATGGCGCCGACCTTCAGGTCCTTGTCCTGCGCGAAAGCTGACGTGGCATGTGATCCAGCAATTGTGGTGAGCGCCAGGATCGCGGCGCGTACGATGAGCTTCATTGCTCCCTCCCGTTATCTTCAACGACAGGCTCCATGGCGGAGCCAACCGACCAGGCGAATTTAAATTAGGTATGATTATTGTCAATATAAATAGGATTTATTTTTTTAAAGATATGGCGGGCGACTCTTTTCATGTGCTACAACCCAACTGACGCGGCGCGCAGAAACAAGGCCTGGAAAAAGAATTTCCGGTCGCCGCAAGTTTCGGATAAGCCGCAATAGGGGTTATAGGAGGCAGCCAGTGACAATCTCACGCAACGAGTGGAAGCTCACCGACGGGGGCATCGAGATCGCATCTCGCGGCAAGCGTTCCGTTCGCGAGGCGTTGCTCTCCAAGTTCGTAGAAAGGATTGTCTCCGGCGCGTTGCCTGAGGGTTCCACGCTCCCCAATGAAGCGGACCTGACCGATCAATTCGGCGTCAGCAGAACGACGTTGCGCGAAGCCATGCAGTATCTATCGGCAATCGGGTTGATCCGGTCCAGAACCCGAGCCGGAACCACAGTGCTTCCGCGAGAAAACTGGAACTACCTGGATCCGCTCGTTCTTGACGTAATGCTTTCCCTCGGTGGCGATGAGTCCTTTTACACGTCACTGATCGACGCCCGTCATTTGCTCGAACCTGCCGCTGCCGAGCATGCGGCAACAAAGGCAACCGCCAAACAGCTGGCCCGAATTGCCCAGGCATTCGAGGATATGGTCGACGCAAACGCCCGTGACAACGAGGAATGGAGCCGGGCGGACCTTGAGTTCCACACAGCGATCATCAATGCCAGTGGTAACTGGGTCTTCAGGCAGTTTGCGAGCGCCATTCGTGCCGCCCTCCTTGCGAGCTTTCGCCTCACGAACCGCGCCAGTCAGTCTCACGAACAGGCCATTCAAAAGCACCAGGATGTTCTGGAAGCCATACGCATTCGCGATCCAGTCGCAGCCAGAAAGGCGATGGAAACCTTGATCGGAGTTGCGAGAGCGGAAATAACGGACGCGCTTCGAAAGAACAAAGGGAGCCGCTAAGGCAACAAGACGTGCTTTGCTCACCGATGGGATAAGCCGGATTCAACGCGGGAGCATGCAGGTGCCGTCACGGGAGGCCTTCGCCCCCCATCCCAAGCCCTGTTCATCGGCCTGTCGTCTCGAATTCAGGAGGCGATCATAGTTGCGGCAATGACGGCCGTTGCTGTCCCACACGGTCGTCGCGCCTGCTGGCGCTTGAGTACGAAGCGAAATCGCCGGAAGGTGGACGCTGTACCTCCGTTGACTGTCGCTGAGCTCACGGTCTAGTGGCAAGAGCGAGGAGGCCATCGTAAAGCGCGGTGGCAAGCGGGTCGACATCCGGTGCCTCCTGATGGAGGCGGAAGGTCGTCGCAACAAGTTTACCGCGACCGAGCCGCTTTTCGATGATGAAGGCAGCGGGTTTGTGAACCCAGCCGATGACGACGCCGGCGTGCACGCGACCTTGGAACTCCCAGGGACGGAGGCCGGCCATCACCTGGTGTGGCACGACGCCAGTGAAGGACAGGTCGAACAGCGGACCGCCCGGCACGTGAGCGAAGACACCATCCCGGCGCAACCAGGAGAAGTTGCCGACCCAATCCCCGCGCCAGATCGATTTGTGACGATTGACGAGATTGTAGCCGGGAAAACTGAAGTATGGCCCGGAAACCATGCCGCCGGCACCCGGATCGATTTCAATCGACATCGGGCCGTCGCGCGGCGGCGTGTCATCGCGCAGACGGCCGGCGGCCTTGTCGACGATCTGCAGCACCCGCTGGCCGGAATGGATTGCCTCGACGCGATCGGCATCGATGTCCTTGGTGACGAAGACATCCGCCTCGTGCGGCGATACGCTGACATGGCCAAGGGCCGACAGCCGCTCGGAAATGCCGTCGTCGTGCGAAGCAAAGCGGATGGGCGGCAATACATCGCGTTTGCGGTAGACCGCGAGTGTCTCGGAATTCTGAGACAGCACGCTTCCATCAGGCGCCACGGCCCGGAAGCGTGCCTTTTGGATCTCGGGCATCGGCACCGCACCTGCTGTCGCGGTGATCGGGGCATTGTGAACCTGCATCGGCGCCATGGCCGGCAACAGTATCTCGCCTCTCTCCGCGCCGAATTCCCAGACGAGGCGACTGCCTTCGGGCAATGCTGTTCCGCCGCTCGACACTTTGATGTCGAAGCTGGCCGTCTGCCCCTCATAGAGGGCGTGGCGGGCCGCGCCGGGCGCAATGACGATGTCGCAATTGATGGCCGGCAGCGCCTCGGCGAAGACGCGCGGATTGCGTGCCATGTCCATCAGCCCGTTGCCTTCCCAATGGACATCGGTGAGTTCGGTGATGACATAACCTCCGATCGGCGCGTGCGTTCGGATGACCTCGATCTCGTATTTGAGGTTCATGTGTTGATACCACTGCACCTTCTCGATGAAACGACCGAGATCACCAAAAACTTTCTCAAGGCCGAGTTCACGGAAACGCGCTTCGATGCCCTGCGGCAATGCCGTGCCATCCGCCCAGGTCGCGCCATAAGCCATCCACCAGGGGTCGCGGCCGTTCTCGTCGCGCAGACGGGCAGGATCGGGTAGACCCCAGACGCCGAACTCGGAGAGGACAAGCGGTTCCTTCCTCGTGCGCACGGCTTCCTTTTCGGTTGAGAAGGTCCAGTCGGCATTGCCTGCGAACTCGCGGCAGAGCCTGTCCCATTCTTCGCGCCGGTCCACCGCCGTTCGGTAGAAGTGGTAGTCGTTGATGTCGGTCTTGACGTGGACGTTCGGGAAGCAGGCGGAATTGTCGACAACGAGCCGTAGCGGGTCTTCGACACGCAGCCAGTCGACCATGTCGGAAATCCATTGACGCTGTTCGGCCGCTTCGCGCAGCCGGGTGCCCCAATCCTCGTTGATCAGGGTCCAGATTACAATGGAAGGGTGATTGCCGTCACGGGCGAGAATGCCTTCCATGGTCGAGCGCAGGCGTTCGGCGGAGGCCGGAGTGAAAGTCTCGATATTTGGAATTTCGGCCCAGATCAGCATGCCCAGCCGGTCGGCGACCTCGTAGTAGCGCGGGTCGGGTACTTTGATGTGGCAGCGCAGGCAATTCAGTCCCATTGCCTTAGCCTTGCGCAACTGGTCTTCGAGCAGGTCGAGCGAAGGCGGCGCGCCGAAACCATCGGGATAGTAATCCTGATCGAGCGCGGCGCGCAGATAAAGCGGCTTGCCGTTCAGATGCAGGAAGCCGTCCCTGGCCTCGAAGCGGCGAAAGCCGAAACTTTCCTGCCGGCTGTCGATCTCGACGCCGTCGGCGCTGAGGATCGTTGTAATTGTATAGAGGTTCGGGCTGTCCGGCGACCATGGCGCGACGGCGCCGAGCTGGATCGAATATTCGAGGGCATTTCCAGCCGCCGGAATGTTTCCGGTAAAGACGGGCATACCCTGCGGGCCGATGATCTCGATTTTCAGCGAGCCTGCAACCATGCTCGCAAAGCGGGCTTTTAGATCGAGCCTGGCTTCCGGCCAAATCGGGTCGAGGCGAAGCGATGAGATGTGAGCGGGATCGCGGGCCTCGATGAGGACGGACTGCCAGATCCCGCCTTGCGGGCCATACCAGCTCTGCTTGCCATGCGGGATCTCGGCAAAATCGGCGCCACTCTCGTTGCGATCAGCATCCGGCAGGCAGGCCAGGACCTCGACGGTGTTCTCCGCCTTCAACAGCGCGTGTGGAATCACGAATTCGAAAGGAAGATAACCGCCTTCATGACGGCCGATCTCAGTGCCGTTGATGAAGACAGTGGCCAGATCGCTGACAGCACCGAAGCGGATGGCGATTTCCCGAGCCGACCATTCTGCGGGGAGCGTGAACGTCCTGCGATAGGTTGCCGATCCGAAGCTGACGGCGAGATCCTCAAAACAAGCCTGCCAGTGCGCCGGCACCTTTGCATGCCGCCATGCACGATCGGTCTCGTGGCGGAACTCCCAGGTCCCATCAAGGGAAAGTGTTTCGCGGAGCGGCGTGTTCGCTGGGGCGAGCGACTGGGAATAGGTGTTCATCGGTTGTCCTTGGAAGATCGGCTCTTTCGATTGGGGTTCCGGGATACGCACGGCGTGGCGCGTATCCCGGCGGGAGACCATCCCTCAGGAGGGGTTGGAGGAACTAGCGATTGCGACGCAGGACGCGCTCGACGCCGGCCTGCATCGTTTCAAGCGTTGCCTGCGGATCGGTGCCTGTCAGCCACATCGCGTTCAAGTCGGTGATCATCGCGTTGTAGACCGCACGCTGGTTCTGGATCTGCGGCAGTGACGTGGCATTTTTGGCAGTGTCGGCAAACTCGGCGCGACGCGGCAGGGCCTTGAACTCTTCGGAATTCAGAACCGACTGACGGGTCGACAAATGGCCGGTGCGCGACCACTGGAAGTTGTTGTCGTTCAGAAACTTGAGGAAGGCCAGAGCGGCTTTCGTCTTGTCTTCGCTGCGACTGTCGTCCTTCGGGATCACCCACATATGGCTGTCGGCCCAGACGGAGGGCTTCGCGTAGAGTTGCGGTACATTGGCGACGCGATAGTCCTTGAGAGCCACTTTGCCGCTCTTGGCCTGGGTATCATAGTTGTCGACGCCCCAGGTGCCGTTGATCAGAATCCCGGTTTCGCCGTTGAGGAACGCCTGTTCGGAGCCGGGATAATCCAGCGCCGGATTGGCAAGAGCTTCCGAAAATATCGATGAGATCAGCTTGGCTGCGTTCAACCCTTCCGCTGTGTTGATGCTTGCCGTCTTGCCGTCGGCGGAGATGACGTCGACGCCTTGCTGCCAG
This sequence comes from Rhizobium aouanii, assembly GCF_037002925.1. NCBI lineage: Bacteria > Pseudomonadati > Pseudomonadota > Alphaproteobacteria > Hyphomicrobiales > Rhizobiaceae > Rhizobium > Rhizobium aouanii. The sequence goes on along the minus strand of NZ_JBAMYD010000013.1, from coordinate 190,267 downwards.
AGAAGCGTGTCGAACAGGCGCACCATCATGCCTTCCGAACTCTGGGCTTCCGAACCGATGTAGTACTTGCCGGTCGCTTCCTTGAACTTCTTGCCCTGCTCGAGCAGTTCCTCGGGCGACTTCGGCAGGATCGGCGAGCCGTCTGCGTTCACAAGGCCCGCTTTCTTCATCAGGTCCATGTTGACATGGAAGAGCAGCGCATGAAGGTCGTATGGGAGGGCATAAATTTCATTCTTGGCGGTCGCGTTCTTCAGCGCCGCCGGTACGAAGTCGTTGGTCTGGATGCCGAGATCGGCAATAGGCTTGGTCAGCGGCGTCAGGAGATCCCGGTCGGAAAAATTCGGCATTATCGAGGCGTGCATGACGGCGACGTCAGGGATGTTGCCGGTGGAATAAGTTGCGGTCAGCAGGTCGTAATAGGCGCCCCATTCGGCCGTCTGGGTGACGACCTTGGCGCCGATGGTGTTTTCTGCGTTGAACTTGTTGGTGAGCGCGGTGATGATGCCGCATTCGCCATTGGCCTTGGTCACGTCTGTCACCTCGCCGTATTCGCCTTGGCACTCGCCGAAGAAGCGGAAGAACGAGATGTCGACTGCTTGGGCTGCTCCTCCCCAGAGCGCGGTCATCAGTGTCGTGGCGAACGCCAGACGTTGCAGCATTTTCGTCTTGTGCATCATATCCTCCTTGTGATGCCGTTGCGAAAAACCCCTCCCGGCATGGCCGGTCGGGCCGGTGCCTATTTGCCGGCGCTCATGGCAACACCTGCCACGATGAAGCGCTGGAAGATCAGGAACAGAAGAACGATGGGCAGGCTGGCAAAGACCGCCGATGCCATGACAGCGCCGATGCCCTCGGAGAAAGCGAAGTTGGTCTGGATCGAGGCAAGGCCGACCGTGACCGTGTACATGTCGGCCTTGGTCGCCGAGACGAGCGGCCAGAGAAAGTCGTTCCAGGCGAAGATGAAGGTGAACAGACCGAGCGTGGTCAGTGCAGGCACGGAGAGCGGCAACATAATCTTCAGAAAGATCGTCAGCCGTGAGGCGTGATCAATGGCGGCTGCTTCCTCCAGTTCTTTCGGAACGCTGCGGAAGAACTGCATCATCAAAAACACACCGATCGGCACGGCGACGCGCGGCATGACCAGTGCGAAGTGCGTATTATGCAGTCCCCAGCCCGAGACCATCGTGTGCAGCGGAATGAACACTGCCTGCTCGGGCACCATCAGGCCAGCAATCACGAGCATGAACAGCGTCTTCTTGAAGGGGAACTCCAGGCGCGCGAACGCGTATCCGGCCATGGACGAGACGAGCAGAACCAAAAGAGTCATCGTTACCGAGACGATGAGACTGTGCATCAGCCAGCGCGGCACGGTATCGAGCTTCAGGAGGCCGATATAGTTATCCAGGGTGAATGGGACCGGCAGGAAGCCAGCCGTGGAACGCATCAGCTCGGTATTCGGCTTCAGCGACATGGCGACGACCCAGACGACGGGCATGAGCCAGAGGATCGCAAAGGCGATGGTTGCGGCGAGGATGAAAACGTCCGTGGCGCGGCGGAGGCCGCTTGTGCGTGCGCTTGCCATCATTCGTCCCCCCTGCGGCCGAGCCAGAGCTGCAGCATTGTGAAGCCAAGCATCAGGATGAAGAGCCCGAAGGACATGGCCGTGGCGTAACCGACCTGCCAGTCGCGGAAGCTCGTCTCGTAGATGTATTGAACCAGCGTACGCGTTCGATTGGCAGGCCCGCCCTGTGTCATCAGGTGGGCCTGACCGAAAATCTGGAACTGACCGACGATCTGCAGGACCAGAACCAGGAGCACGGTGTGACGGATCGACGGCAGAGTGATGTTTTTCAGCACACTGAACCGACCGGCATGATCGAGTTCGGCCGCTTCGTAAAGTTCCGGCGGTATCTGGCTTAGTGCCGCCAGAAACAGCGCCATGGGGAGGCCGACACCCCACCAAAGCGTCGTCAATGCAATCGACGGCATGGCGAGCGTCGGGTGCCCGAGGAAATTGATGGGCTTGACGCCGATGAAATTGAAGAGCGGTACCAGCAGGCCGTTGTCCGCAGACAGCACCATCGACCAGATCAGCGTCACGACCGATACCGAAAACACGCTCGACATGAAGAACACGGAGCGCAGCACACCCTTGAGCCGCCCCTGCCCGAACACGGCAAGAGCCAGCACCAGGGCCAGTGCTGTCATGGCCGGCACGGTCATGGCGACGAAGGCCAGCGTGTTGCCCACGGTCTTCCAGAAGATCGTGTCGAACCACATGTCCTCATAGTTGAGGAGGCCGATATATTTCCGGTAGCTGCCGGCAAGCTCCCAGTCGTGGAGACTGATCCACAAGCCCTTGAAGAAGGGGTAGACCAGGAACGTGGCGTAGATCACCGCGAAAGGCGCGAGGAAGATGTAAGCGGCGATTGCATCGCGCCTGCGCGCGGCGGTCAGGCTGCTGGTGCTCATGCTCCACCCACTTCAGAATGCAGGGTGATCGAGACCTTGTTTGCATCGAAGACGTGGCGCGTGCCGGGGCCGATCGCGAAACGGACGACCGAGCCGATCGAAGGCGCCGCGCCGCCGCGCAGTTCGGAGACGATGGCGGTGCCATCAGCAAGTGTCGCATAGACAAGTTGTAACGAGCCGAGCTGCTCAACGACATCAACGATTCCGCTGAGCGCTCCTTCATCGGCCGGCGACAGGATTTCCGGCCTCAGGCCGATCGTCACCGTGTCGCCTTTAGCGGGACTGGCACGAACCTTGGCAGTAAGGCGGGCATCTCCCGCACAGGCGAGTTCGACCGTTTCGCCGTCGACGGCTGTGACTGTTGCCGGGAGCAGATTGATGCGCGGCGCACCGAGGAAACCAGCCACGAAGGCATTGGCAGGGCGCTCATAAAGCTCGATCGGCGCGCCGACCTGTTCGATCTGCCCGTCCCTCAGGACCACGATACGGTCTGCCATGGTCATGGCTTCCGTCTGATCGTGAGTGACGTAGATCATGGTTGCGGCGAGGCGATGGTGGAGCTTAGCGATCTCGGTGCGCATCGAGACGCGAAGAGCGGCATCGAGATTGGAGAGCGGCTCGTCAAACAGAAAGGCATCCGGTTCGCGCATGATGGCGCGGCCGATCGCAACACGCTGACGCTGGCCGCCGGAAAGCGCCTTGGGCTTGCGGTCGAGATAAGGTTCAAGCTGGAGAATGGCGGCGGCCTTATCGATGCGTGAGGCGATCTCGGCCTTCGGCGTACCAATATTGCGCAGGCCGAAGGCCATGTTCTCGCGCGCTGTCATATGGGGGTACAGCGCGTAGTTCTGGAAGACCATCGCCACTCCGCGATCGCGGGCAGCCATGTCATTGACCCGGTTGCCGCCGAGCAGGACGTCGCCGCCGGTGATGGTTTCGAAACCGGCGATCATGCGCAGAAGCGTCGATTTCCCGCAGCCGGAAGGTCCGACGAAAACCAGGAACTCGCCGTCGTTGATCGAAAGCGAAATGTCACGGATGACATTCACCGCGCCATAGCTTTTGGACACCCCAGCGAGCGTTACTCCTGCCATGCACCCCTCCCAGAGTGATTAGTTATAAATCACTGGTTATAACTGAAATTATTATCAAGCAAGCCCTCACTGCTTTTGCGTTCGTAAAACTTCGTGCTAAGCGAATAGTCAGTCTTGCAAGGGGTTCGCGTGATCAAAAAGCCGACGATGTCCGACATCGCTGCCGCCTGCGGCGTCTCGCAGGCGACCGTGTCGCTTGTGCTCAACAACGCTCCGGGAACGCGCATATCGCCGGCAACGCGTGAGGCTGTTCTAAGTGCGGCGGCCAGGATGGGCTACAGGACCCAGGCTCGGCGCATCGACCGGCGTCCGCTGATTGCCATGCTCATCAACGAGGTGACAAGTTCGCCTCATGTCGCCGGCTTGATCGACGGTGCCGGAGAGGCGGCAAACGAGCTGGGCTATCTGCTCTCGGTGATGCCGACGGACGCCGACGAGGAGGCAGAGCAGGCAGCTCTCAGCCATCTCGCGACGCTGCCCGCTGCAGGCGTCATCTATGCGCGGCTGATCACGCAGCAAGTGACGCTTGCTCCGCAGCTCGCGCAATGGCCGACCGTACTTTTGAACTGCTATACGGTCGACAAGCCTCTGCCGAGCGTGGTGCCCGGAGACCTGTCGGCTGTCATGAAGGCAACGCTGTCGCTGATCGATGCCGGGCATACGCGCATTGCTTATATCGGTGGCGAGGACGCGATCGAAGCTTCTCGCGAGCGCATCAAGGGTTATCGCCGAGCTTTGACAATGCGCGACATTCCTGTCGACAACCATCTCATCATCAAGGGGCGTTGGACGATTCAGGGAGGTTATGCAGCCTTCAAGCGCCTGCAAGCGCTCGATGACCGGCCGACGGCAATATGCTGTTTCTGCGACCGCATTGCCATGGGTGTCTATGAAGCCGCGAAGGAAGCCGGCCTCTCTATTCCGCGCGACCTTTCGGTCATCGGTTTCGACAATGAATCCTATTCCGGCGATATGCTGCCGCCGCTCACGACGATGCAACTGCCCCATGCCGACATGGCGCGCTATGCCGTCGAGAAACTTGCCGAGATGATCGCCGCGCCGCGGATGCGGCATGACAATCACAAGGTCAAGCTGGAGTGCGAAATGATCGTGCGGCAGTCGGTCGCGCCAATAGAAGCCGTGTAGGCCGGATGCAGGTGGATTCCCGGTTGTGCGCAAGCGCTTCCTCGGAAAGGTCGAAACTCTGTTGAGGAGCAGGCATGAGCTTCAACTGACAGAGTGACAGCCATGCGGACTGCTGGCCACATCGAGGCTGCGGCAGATCGCTTCGTTAGACGGACCCTACTATGGAAGTCGACCATGCTTCTTCGCTCCATGTTTGCCCAAAATTACCGCTCGTTACGCTCCATCCGCATGGATCTGGCCGGCGTTAATGTGTTCATTGGCGAGAACGGCGTCGGCAAGTCGAACCTCTATCGTGGCCTCCAACTGGTGCAGGCGGCGGTGCGCGGCACGTTTGCCCATGAGATCGCCGCCGAGGGCGGCATGGCTTCGGCGTTGTGGACCGGCCCAAGGCGCGCCGAAAAGAATTTTCGCATCAAGCTGGAGGTGGAGGTTCTCGACGAGGAGCGGGCGGTGACATGGCGATACTGGGTCGAAGCCGGCCTCAAACCGCCGGAAGCCGCCGCCGGATTTGCCTTCGAGCCTCAGGTCAAGGCCGAAGAACTTTGCATTGAGACCGGACCGCGCGCCGTTACCGTGATGAAGCGCAGCGGGCCGGGGATCATGGTTCGCGGTGACCGCGGCCGCATGGAAGATTATCCGGAGCAGGCGATGACGTCGGAAACAGGAATCGCGATGCTCGGAGATGCTGGACACTATCCGGAAATTGCGGCCTTTCGCCGCCTCATCGACGGCTGGCGATTTTTCCATGGATTCAGAACCGATCGGGAGTCGGCGTTGCGGCGTCCCTGCCTGGCGGTCACGTCGACGCTGCTGGACCAGGACGGCGGAAACCTGGCGGCAGTGTTCGCGACCCTTGTGCATACCCGCGGGGACACGGTCGAACTCGACCGAGCCATTTCCTCCGCCTTGGGCGGGGCAAAGTTGCACGTGCCGGAACCGGGGGAGCATGCGGAATTCGGACTGATCTTTCCAGATTTTCCGCGCCGGATTTTTCAGCCGCGTGAACTTTCTGACGGACAGATCCGTTTCCTCGGGCTTGCAGCCGCGCTGATGTCATATCGCCAGCCGCCGCTGATTGCATTGAACGAGCCGGAAGCAAGCCTGCATCAGGACATGCTGTCGCCGCTCGCCGACATGATCGCCGCAGCGGCACGATTTAGCCAGATCTGGATCGTCACGCATTCGCAACGTCTCGCCTCGGCCGTGGAAGAGCGCTGCGGGGTGCGGCCGAAGCGGGTGATCCGAAAGGATGGCGCCACCTGGATCCAGGGTATGAGACTGACGGGGGTCGTTGAGGACGAGGGTGACGATTAGCTGCAATCGAGCCGGTTCTTCTTAGGGCGCCAAGTCGGGGGCCGCATCCGCAAATGGACCTCGAGCAACATTCGCCGCCGCTTTGGCGAGGCCGGTGAGCTTCCGGCGACAGGAGCGGCGATTGCGAGCTTCAAGACCGTGACTACGGCCTGGCTCCCGCTGGTTTATTGTCGCCGGCTTCCGACCGCTCCGCAAAAAGCTGAGACAGTGCTTGCAACGCAGCAATGGCACGGGGAAGTTGCCCGCCAGCTCAATGCCAAGTGCTTCTATCTTGCCGCGCCCATCTACGCCGGCAGCCTCGAGTCGCGCGCAGCGATCGTCACACAAGACGTCTTTTAAGCGGCTTTTCGGCAGATCGAGGCCAATGACGTCGAAACGACCGCACGGCAGGCACAACTCATTGCTACCGAGTTGAGGATGCGCGGCGCGTCATAGGCCGCGCATCGACGGCTGATCCCGACGGCGGGTTCCTCCGATAGATCCGATTTCCACGTGCGCCTGCGCATCTCAGGAACTCTGCGGTCGCCCATTTGTTTTATATTCTGCACCGCCCGGAAGATTGTCCCTAGATGCAATCGGCAACAGTTGAGCTGATCCATGGATATGGCGCGCATCCGAGATCGCATGGTGGAGCACCACGTGACGCGTCGTGGCATTCACGATCAAAGCGTGATCGGGGCGATGCGCATGGTAGCGCGCGAAAAATTCGTTCCTCCAGGCTCCGAGGAATTCGCCTATGAGGATGCGCCGCTGTCGATCGGCGAGGGCCAGACAATTTCCCAGCCGTTCATCGTGGCTCTGATGCTCGAAAAGGCCAATCTGAATGCCGGTGACAAAGTGCTCGAGGTCGGAACGGGCTCCGGCTATGTTTCGGCCCTCATGAGCCGGATAGCAAGGCATGTCTACTCCATCGAACGCCATGAAAAGCTGGCGCTTCAGGCCAAGGAACGGTTCGAGAAGCTGGGATACCACAACATTGACGTTCGCGTCGGCGATGGCAGCAAGGGCTGGCCGAAAGCCGCTCCGTTCGATGCCATTATCGTTTCCGCGGGCGCGCCCGAGGTGCCAACCGCCTTGAAAGAACAGCTGGACCTCGGAGGGCGGCTCATTATCCCGGTCGGCGGCGGTGAAGGGCAGCGCCTGAAACGGCTCACGCGCACCGGTGCCGGCGTATTCGAGGAAGAAGATCTCGGCGGGGTGCTCTTCGTTCCCTTGATCGGCGAAGACGCCTGGACTGCTTCACATCCGATGTACACGGCGGCGGTCCCCTCATTGCCGGGAACGTTTGCCTCCGAGCCAAGTTCTCCGCGAAACGCACAGGGAGGGGACACGGGAAAGATACACAAGTTGCCCGCGTTGCCGGAAGGTGTGCTCGATCATAGCGAATTTCAGCAAAGGTTCTGGGCTGTTCAACGAATGTCCTGGATCGTGTTCACGCTTCTTCTGGTGGTCTGCTTGCTAGGTTTGCTGGGAAGAGGCGGTCCGTTTTCGCGGCAGAAACTCCTATTGCCCGAAGGATCTGTGGATTTTCCCGTCATCTCCCGCTGGAATGCCCCCGAGGACATGACCGTGACCTTCGCGCCGTCATCCGAAGACAGGGTCTTCACGATCGATGCCTCCTTTCTTCAAAGCTTTTCAGTTCAGGGGATCGATCCGCCCCAAAAGGCGACCTTCGCGCACGACGGCCGGATAGGCTATGTGTTCCCCGCCGATCCGGCTGGGCCGACGCAGATCGTCTTCCGCCTGCAAACGCAACTCCCCGGCCCTCGTCGCGCCCTCATCGGCATCGGCGGCGAGACGCGCACCCAATCGACTTTCATCTTTCCATGAGGACGGCACCGTGGATGCGGTATTACGCGGACTTGCAATCTATTTCACGCTGCTCGTGATCATCCGTCTGTCGGGAAGACGGACATTGGCTCAGATGACGCCGTTCGATCTGGTCATCGTGCTGGTGATCTCCGAAACCACGCAGCAGGCGATGCTGGGCGATGACTTCTCGATCACCAACGCCGTCATCTTGATCCTCACGCTATTTACGACCGACATCGGCCTGTCCTACGTGAAGAGGTGGTGGCCTCGCGCAGCTCATATCATCGACGGCGTTCCCACCGTTCTAGTGACGGATGGCGTCTACGACGAAGGCGCGCTCAAAGGCGCCCGGCTGCAGAAGGAAGACGTCATGCAAGCGGCGCGAAGCCAGGAAGGCATCGAGAGCGTGACGGAGATAAAATTTGCCATCCTCGAAGTGAGCGGCAACATCAGCATCATCAAAAAGCAGAAATCCGGCTGACAATTGACGACGAGCGAGACATCCCGAGTTAAGGGCATGCCTCTCTGCATTTTTGAGTTGATAGCCGCTTGGAATGGGCGTGAGAAGGATAGGTCGAGCACCCTGCCCTCGAACAGACGGTCCCAGCAGCCTTCGAGATGCGCTTTCATCGGTCTCTGCGCATCGTCAGGTCGGCCGTCGGCGATCGCCTTGTAGATGGCGTTATGCTCTTCATAGACCTGTTCCAACCCTTGGCTGGGCCGAGCAAAGAGAGGCCGTGGAGATGCATGCCGACGGCAATATGGGGCCTTCAGCGCATCGATCGAGGTCGTGTAATAGTGATTGTTCGCCGCCTCCGTCACCGCGCGGTGGAAGAGGAAAGCGATCTCGACGCCATGGCCGACGACGCCTTTGCCATTCGCCGTCTGCTCGATAGCAATCCGCGCGATTTCCGCGGCTGCTTTTTAAGCGGAAGGTTTTTTAGAAGGGACTCGATCGATGGACAGGAATGCGAAAGTCGCTGTGACGCTCGGCGATCCGGCCGGCGTCGGCCCCGAGGTGATCGTCAAGGCGCTCGCAGCCCTTCCGAGGGAAGAGCGCCGCGATTTCGTCATTGTCGGCAATGTCGAAGCGCTGGAGCGCGCCGACCGCGTCACCGGCACCGGACTGCGGTTCGGGCCTGCCGATGCACCCAGTGACGACAGGATCGCCGTCGACGAAGTGGCGCTCGGCGCCGCCCTTCCCGAAATCGGCAAGGTCAGCCCCGTCGCCGGCGATGCCTCCGTGCGCTATATCACCCGCGCCGTCAATCTCGCCATGTCAGGCGAAGCCGATGTCATCGTCACCGCGCCGATCAACAAGGAAGCGATGAACCTCGCCGGCCATCACCATGACGGTCACACCGGGCTTCTCGCACATCTCACAGGGTCGAAGAGCTCCTTCATGCTGCTTGCCTCCGAGCGGCTGAACACCATCCACGTCTCCACCCATATCTCGCTGAAGGGTGCGATCGAGCGCGCCAAGACCGAGCGGGTGCTCGCAACCATCGAAGCCGGCCACAGGCACTTCCTGCGCCTCGGCAAGACGGCGCGCATCGCCGTCGCCGGCCTCAACCCCCATTGCGGCGAAAACGGCTTGTTCGGCACCGAGGACACGGAATTCCTGGCGCCTGCCGTCGAGCAGGCGCAGGCAAAGGGCATCGACGTCGTCGGACCGATCTCGGCCGATACGGTGTTCGCCCGCGCCTATAACGGCGCCTTCGATCTTGTCATCGCCCAGTATCACGACCAGGGCCATATCCCGATCAAGCTCGTCGCCTTCGACACCGCGGTCAACGTCTCGCTCGGCCTGCCGATCGACCGCGTCTCGGTCGATCACGGCACCGCCTTCGACATTGCCGGCACCGGCATGGCCAACCACGTCAACATGCTCTCGGCCATCGCCTATGCCAGGCTGATGGCCCGCTCGCCGCGGCAGAGGGTGTGATCGCGACAATCCAGACAGGAATTTTCGTCGCCGGGACGTGCCACCATTGACGCGCTGGCACACCACGCGCACATAGCTGGACAGTCTAGCTAGGAACAAATTTGATGGAATGGCAACTGCAGGACGCCAAGAACCAATTTTCGAAGATGGTGCAGAAGGCCCGGCAAGAAGGGCCGCAGGTGGTGACCGTGCGCGGCGAGCGCACGGCCGTCGTTCTGTCCGCTCGCGACTACGACGCCCTGCGCGCCGGCAGGCCGACCCTCGTCGACGACCTGCTCGGTGGCCCCGCCTGGGACGATGAGCTCGCCGATGCGGTCGAAGCACGCAACAAGACCCCAAGCCGCGACGTTTCTCTTTTGCGCTACAACAAGAAAATTTTAACGATAAAATTAAACGATTAACTCCGGTTGGCATTTTTAAAATCGTTGAAATAGCCGCTTGGCGCCAAAGGCTACGTCAAGCCGAGAGCTGATGCCGTCGGTGCGTTGGTGGCAGCATCATTAGATCTGCGGATCCAAGACCCATCTGCCCGGCGTGCTGGTTCTGCTCACCGGAAGTGGTGATTTGCTCCGTCAACCCCATCACATGCCAAACAAACGGCGATCCCAGAAAACCGGTTGGTGAAGGCTTGTCGTGATCGACGGGAATTCCGGGTGGCCCGGATTGATTAGCACGTTGCGGTCGACGCGGGCGACGACGCTTGGCACCAGCAGGACGGCGCTGCGTTTTTCCTGGCACCAGCGTTCGCCGAAAGCCTTGCTGACATTTGCCGGCATGCTGTCCCAGCCGTGCAGCGCGGGCTCGGAGAAGACCTCGTAGCTTAGCCCACGCGGTAGGGTGATCGTGACATAGTGCTGATTGGGTGGCAGCCTCCCGCTGCCATGGACGAGCTTTTCGAGCAGCGCCGTGGAATAATGCTCGCTCGTATAGATGATCGGGCTGCCCGACGTGTTCCACCGGCCCGGCGCGATGGTCGAGCCGGTGGCATCGAAGATCGGATAGGTCCCATGGGGATCTCCGATGCGAACGGATGTCAGCGTACGATCAAGAACCTGTGCGCTCACGCAGCGCTGCCGTATTTCAGACTTCCGAGAATATCGAGCACGAGCTCGCCGCCGATCTCGCTCTGGATGACCACGTCGATCGGCCGCCTGTCCTCAAGCATTGCATGCGGCCGAAACAGGAAATCGCGGGCCTCGATCTCGGTCTGCCAGACATCGAGCGCCTGACCCCAGACACGCGCGAGACGGGCAAGCTTTATGCCTTCATCCGAGGAGAGCCGATGCTTGGACTTGCGCCGTTCATAGGTGGCCTTCGGAACCAGCCGGTATTTGAACTGGGCGTCATCAGGCGCCAGAAGCAGCGCCATGCGGTCAAGCGCCTTGACCGGCAATCCTTCCTCGATGCTGGAGAGCAGGCCGAAGGCTGAACGCGATACTGGCTCCCTGGCGGGCAGCCCAAGAACATCGGCGATACCGGCAAATCCCATCATGGCAACGGCTCCTTTTCACTTGAGGCTATACTTAGTCTCAAGTGATCATGTTATCAAGTGCACCGTTCCGGTTTTTGATGCTCGCCGGCCGAGCAGCGGATTGCCGCAGGCGCACTAGATCGCTATCTTCCCCAAAGGCACACGAACAAGAAGGAGGTTGCCTATGTCACCGCGGGACGCCTGATCCAGCAATATCAAGACTTCTGCCTTTCCAAGGGCATTGATTTCATACGCATCGAATCCGTACGGCCGCATGATGATACCACGCTCTTCTGCAGCGCCGGAATGCAGCTGTACAAGCCCCTCTTCTCCGATCCCTCCCATAGCGGAACAGTCGCAAACAGCCAGGCTTGCCTGCGCATGGGCGACCTCGACGAGATCGGCGACGGAACTCACCTTCTCCACTTCACCATGCTCGGCCTTTTCTCCTTCCGGGAGATGACCGTCGGCAACGCCATCGATTTCTGGCTCGAGTTTCTGGGAACGCTGGGGCTCGTGCCGGATCATGTGACGATCCATCCTGACCGCCTGGTGGAATGGATGCCGCTCTATCGCGGGCGCGTGCCCATCGTGCCGGATCCGGAATGCATGTGGAGCGATGGCAGCATCAGCGGATACTGCACCGAGTTCTATAAGGATGGCGTCGAGATCGGAAACATCGTCAATCCGCTCGGAACCTGCATCGACGTCGGCTTCGGCGCGGAACGTCTCGACATGATCGTCAACGGCACACCGCAAGACGATGCGCTCGGTACACTGTGCGAGACGGTCATGACCATCGTGGAAAGCGGCTACCGGCCGGGCAATAAGGAGCAGGGATACGTCTTGCGAAAACTGCTCCGTCGCATCCACAAGATGGGCGGCACGCTCGATCATCCCTTCTTCGCGGAAGAGGTCGAACGCCAGAAGCGGCTGCACGCCAAATATCTGCGTCTGCGTGACCGCCATTGCGACATGAGTCCCGACTGGTGGTTCGACACCCACGGCATCGATCTCTCCGACATGCAGCAGATCATCTGCAAATAGCAGAGACAAGGCTTCCCGCAGACAATCGCGGGAGGCCTTGCCATCGCTATAGAAGCCTTATGGCGATGGCACCGCCACTGCTATCCCGCCGAGGCGTCCGAAATCATCCTGGATACGGCATTCTTCCAGCCGATGATCTTGCCCTGCCGCTCGGTCTCATCCATCGAAGGGCTAAAGCGGCGGTCGCAGGCCCAGGCTTTGGCAAAATCCCGCTTGCCGGGCCAGATGCCGGCTTTCGAGCCGGCAAGCCAGGCTGCGCCGAGCGCCGTCGTCTCGCGGATCGCCGAGCGGTCGACGGGGTTTCCCGTCATGTCGGCCAGGCACTGCATCGTCCAATCCGAATCCGCCATGCCGCCATCAACGCGCAGCACCGTTTCCAGTTGGTTGGCGCCCCAGTCCTTCTTCATCGCCACCAGCAGATCGAGCGTCTGGTAGGCGACGGATTCAAGCACGGCGCGGGCGAATTCCGCCGGCCCGCTGTTTCGCGTCAAACCGAAGATCGCGCCCCGCGCCGCCGGATCCCAGTAGGGGGCGCCGAGGCCGGTGAAGGCCGGAACGATATAGACCTGCTGTCCGGGATCGGCTTTGGCAGCAAGCACTCCTGCCTCGGATGCCTGGCCGATGATGCCGAGGCCGTCGCGTAGCCATTGCACGGCAGCACCGGCGATGAAGATCGAGCCCTCGAGCGCATAGGTCGTCTCGCCGTCGAGCCGGCAGGCGATCGTCGTCAGCATCCGGTTGGAGGAGGAAACACGATCCCGGCCGGTGTTCAACAGGGCAAAGCAGCCGGTGCCATAGGTGGATTTCATCATGCCGGGCTCGAAGCAGGCATTGCCCATCGCCGCAGCTTGCTGGTCGCCGGCGACCCCGAGGATCGGAAGTTCCACGCCGAACAGCGCCTTGTCGACGCGGCCGAAATCATCGGCACATTCCCTGACCTCAGGAAGCATCGCGGCCGGAATGCGGAGAATGCCGAGAAGCTCCTCGTCCCAGACACCATCATCGATATTGTAGAGCAGCGTTCTTGACGCATTGGTCGCATCGGTGGCATGCACGCGTCCATCAGTCAGATTATAGATCAGCCAACTGTCGATCGTGCCAAAGCAGACATCGCCGGCCTCGGCCTTCTCACGCAGGCCATCGACATTGTCGAGCAGCCAGCGCAGCTTCGTTCCGGAGAAATAGGGGTCGAGCAGCAAGCCGGTCTTGGCGCTGAACAGTTTCTCGTAGCCGTCTGCCTTCAGGCTCTCGCACATTTCTGCGGTGCGCCTGTCCTGCCAGACGATCGCGCGGTGAAGCGGTTTTCCTGACCCGCGGTCCCAGACGACCGCCGTCTCGCGCTGATTGGTGATGCCGATTGCGGCAATGTTGGAAGCATCAATAGCGGCATTGGCGATCGCCTTGCGCACAGTATCGACGACGGATCGCCAGATTTCGGCGGCGTCGTGCTCGACCCATCCGGGCTGCGGATAATATTGGGTGATCTCCGCCTGCGCCGAGCCGGCCATTTTCATGTCGCCATCGAAGACGATAGCGCGCGACGATGTCGTGCCCTGGTCGATTGAAAGAATATAGCCGCTCATATCCGTCTCCGGCTCGCACAAAACCGCTCCGCCTGCAGAGGACAGCAGGACGCGGACGTTTCATGAGAGAAAGATTGTGGGTGCCACCGGCTTTCTGCCGGTGGCAGGAAGTGATGGCCGGAAGCCTCGTCGCCTCCGGCCTGGTCCGCCTTACTACTTCTGCCAGCTCTTGACGAGTTCGTCGTAGTTGACAGTGACCGGCTTGTCCTTCTCGTTCTCGATCTTCAGCTGCGGGGCAAGGTTGCCGTTCTTCACCGCATCCGCGTTCCAATAGGCGAGATCATGCTCCTCGGCGAGTTTCGGGCCGTTGTCACCCTGGACCTTGGCGCGTTCCAGTCGTTGCAGCACCTTTTCCTGTTCGGCGCAGAGCGAGTCCATCGCTTCCTGTGCCGTCTTGGCGCCGGAAGAGGCATCACCAATCGCCTGCCACCAAAGCTGAGCGAGCTTCGGATAGTCAGGAACGTTCGTACCGGTCGGCGACCACTGCAGGCGGGCGGGCGAACGATAGAATTCGATCAGACCACCGAGTTTCGGCGCACGATCGGTGAAGGACTTGTGATCAAGCGTCGACTGGCGAATGAAGGTCAGGCCCATGTGGCTCTTCTTCACGTCGACAGTCTTCGAGGTGACGAACTGGGCATAGAGCCAGGCCGCCTTGGCGCGGTCGTCGGGCGTCGACTTCATCAGCGTCCACGAACCGGCGTCCTGATAGCCGAGCTTCATGCCGTCCTTCCAGTAGACGCCATGCGGGCTCGGTGCGAAACGCCATTTCGGCGTGCCGTCCGCATTGACGACCGGCAGGCCTTCCTTGACGAAGTCGGCGGTGAAGGCCGTGTAGGTGAACATCTGCTGGGCGACTTCGCCCTGCGACGGGACGGGGCCGGATTCCGAGAAGGTCATGCCCTGGGCGGCAGCCGGTGCATAGGCCTTCATCCAGTCCAGATATTTCTGGATGGAATAGACCGCAGCTGGGCCGTTGGTATCGCCGCCGCGCGCGACGCAGGAGCCGACCGGACGGGAGTTCTCGTCGACCTTGATGCCCCATTCATCGACGGGCTTGCCGTTCGGGATGCCCTTGTCGCCGTTGCCGGCCATCGACAGCCAGGCATCGGTGAAGCGCCATCCGAGCGATGGGTCCTTCTTGCCGTAGTCCATATGACCGAAGACCTTCTTGCCATCGATCTCGCGGCCGGTGAAGAACTCGGCAATATCTTCATAGGCCGACCAGTTGACCGGCACGCCGAGATCGTAGCCGTACTTCGCCTTGAAGTCCGCCTTGTTCTTCTCGTCGTTGAACCAGTCGTAGCGGAACCAATAGAGGTTCGCGAACTGCTGGTCAGGCAGCTGGTAGAGCTTGCCGTCAGGCGCCGTGGTGAAGGACTTGCCGATGAAGTCGTCGATGTCGAGGCCGGGATTGGTGACATCCTTGCCTTCGTTGGCCATCCAGTCGGTCAGCGAGCGGGCCTGCTGATAGCGCCAATGGGTACCGATCAGGTCGCTATCGTTGATATAGGCGTCATAGATGTTTTCACCGGACTGCATCTGCGTCTGCAGCTTCTCGACCACGTCGCCTTCGCCGATGAGGTCGTGCGTGATTTTGATGCCGGTGATCGCCGTGAAGGCGGGCGCCAGCACCTTCGATTCATATTCATGGGTCGTGATAGTTTCGGACACGACCTTGATGTCCAGGCCGGCGAAAGGCTTTGCAGCATCAACGAACCACTGCATTTCCTTTTCCTGGTCGGCGCGCGGAAGCGCCGAGAGATCACCGACTTCCTTGTCGAGGAACGTCTTGGCCTCGTCCATGCCGGCATAAGCCGATGCTGTCATTGCCAGCAGCAAGCCTGCTGTCGTCGTCAATAAGTGCCTTCGCATAATATCCTCCCAGGGTTTGCGATTGCAGTCACGTCTCAGGCGGCCAGTACCCCCGGCCATCTGTCTTCTCCTTGCCGTCACACGTAGCGGAAGACGCCGATGGCGTAGACCACGGAGATGGCAAGAGCCCACCACAGGTTGGGCCCACCGAGCCCAAGCCATGCAAGATGAATGAAAGCGCTGCCCAGCAGCGAAATGAAGAGCCGGTCGCCGCGCGTCGTCTCGAAACGCAGCACGCCCGTGCGCGGCGAGCCGCCCGGCGAAAAATATTCCCAGACACTCATGGCGATCAGAAGCGCCAGGATCGTCAGGAAGAACAGCGTTGTCGGCAGCGTCCAGGCCATCCAGGAAAAATTCATGACCGTCTCCTCCTCAAACGCGCCCGAGCGCGAAGCCCTTGGCGATGTAGTTGCGGACGAAATAGATGACGAGTGCGCCCGGAATGATGGTGAGCACGCCGGCAGCCGCCAGCACGCCCCAGTCCATGCCCGACGCGGAGACCGTTCGCGTCATGATCGCCGAGATCGGCTTTGCCGCCGTCGTCGTCAGCGTGCGGGCCAGCAGCAGCTCGACCCACGAGAACATGAAGCAGAAGAAGCCCGCGACACCGACGCCGCTGGCGATCAGCGGAATGAAGATCTTGATGAAGAAACGCGGGAAGGAATAACCGTCGATATAGGCGGTTTCGTCGATCTCCTTCGGCACGCCGGACATGAAGCCTTCGAGGATCCAGACGGCGAGCGGCACGTTGAACAGGCAGTGGGCAAGGGCCACGGCGATGTGCGTGTCGATCAGGCCGAAGGCCGAATAAAGCTGGAAGAACGGCAGCGCAAAGACCGCCGGCGGCGCCATGCGGTTGGTCAGCAGCCAGAAGAACAGGTGCTTGTCGCCGAGGAAACGGTAGCGCGAGAAGGCGTAGGCCGCCGGCAGCGCCGCAGCGACCGAGATTACCGTGTTCATTACCACGTAGATGATCGAGTTGATATAACCGTTATACCAGGACGGGTCGGTAAAGATGACCGTGTAGTTGCGCAGCGTCGGGTTCGTCGGCCAGAGCGAGAAGGCGCCGGTGATCTCCGAATTTTCCTTGAAGCTCATATTGACGAGCCAATAGATCGGCAGGATCAGGAAGATGATGTAGATCGTCGGAACGAGCCAGGAAAGGCTGCCTGCAGGTTTGTATTTGTTGGTCATATCTCGCCCTCCCTTTTAGCTCGCGTCGCTGCTGGTCATCACGGTGTAGAATACCCATGAGAGCAGCAGGATGATGAGGAAGTAGATGATCGACATCGCTGCCGCCGGGCCAAGGTCGAACTGGCCGACTGCCATCTTCACGAGGTCGATGGAGAGGAAGGTCGTCGAGTTGCCGGGCCCGCCGCCGGTGACCACGAAGGGCTCGGTATAGATCATGAAACTGTCCATGAAGCGCAGGAGCACGGCGATCAGCAGCACGCGCTTCATCTTCGGCAGCTGGATGTAGCGGAAGACGGACCAGCGCGAGGCGCCATCGATCTTGGCGGCCTGGTAATAGGCATCCGGGATCGAGACCAGGCCGGCATAGCAAAGCAGCACGACGAGGCTTGTCCAGTGCCAGACATCCATGACGATGACGGTCACCCAGGCATCGATCGGATCGCGGACATAATTATAGTCGAGGCCGATCGCTTCGAGCGTGTGGCCGAGCAAGCCGATATCGACGCGCCCGAAGACCTGCCAGATGGTGCCGACGACGTTCCACGGAATGAGCAGCGGCAGCGCCATCAACACCAGGCAGACGGGAACGCCCGGTCCTGATTTCGGCATGTTGAGAGCGATGAAGATGCCAAGCGGAATCTCCAGCGCCAGGATGATGAAGGAGAAAAGCAGATTTCGCTGGAGCGATTCCCAGAAGCGGTCAGAATGCAGGGTCTGGACGAACCAGTCGGTACCGGCCCAGAAGAACTCGTTATTGCCGAAAGTATCCTGCACTGAATAGTTGACGACGGTCATCAGCGGGATGACGGCCGAAAACGCCACGAGCAGCAGCACCGGCAGGACCAGAAACCAAGCTTTGTTATTCCACGTCTTCTGCATGGCTCAGGCCTCCCTGTCGACACGCCAACTGTCGGCGTAGATGCTGATGGCGGACGGATCGAAGGTGACGCGGGCGTCCGCGGGAATGTCGGCGTCTTCAGTCACGACGATGGCGATCGGCTGGCCGGCAAAGCGGGCGCGCACGATCTTCTGCCGGCCGATATCCTCGACCTTGCTGATCGTGACCTGCATGCCATCCCGTCCGAGGCGAATGAATTCGGGACGGATTCCGAGTTCGGTTTTGGCCGTGCCTGCCGTCTTCGGCGCGTAATCCAGCGTCAGGGTCTCGTCTCCGACCTTGACCGCGCTGCCCTCGATCCTGGCCGGCATGAAATTCATGCCCGGCGAACCGATGAAATAACCGACGAAGGTATGGCTCGGCCGCTCGAAAAGCTCGGCCGGCGTGCCGATTTGGACGATCTGGCCGTCATACATGACGACGACCTTTTCGGCGAAGGTCAGCGCCTCGGTCTGGTCGTGGGTGACATAGACCATGGTGAAGCCGAACTGCTTGTGCAGCCGCTTCAGCTGCGAGCGCAGCACCCATTTCATATGCGGATCGATAACGGTCAGCGGCTCGTCGAACAGGATGGCGTTGACGTCGTTACGCACCAGTCCGCGGCCGAGCGAGATCTTCTGCTTCTGATCGGCCGTCAGGCCCTGCGCCTTGCGCCTGGCCCAACCGGCAAGATCGATCATTTCGAGGATATCGCGGACACGCCGGTCGACATCCGCCTCGGCCACGCCGCGGTTGCGCAGGGGAAAGGCGAGATTGTCGTAAACGGTCATCGTGTCGTAGATGACGGGAAATTGGAAAACCTGGGCGATGTTGCGGCTCTGTGTCGAAAGGTTCGTGACATCGTTGCCGTCGAAAAGGATGCGGCCGTGCGAGGGCTGCAGCAGGCCGGAGATGATGTTGAGCAGCGTGGTCTTGCCGCAGCCGGAAGGGCCGAGCAGCGCATAGGCGCCGCCATCGTTCCATTCGTGGTCGACTTCCTTCAGCGAATAATCCTTGTCGGACTTCGGATTGGCGCCGTAGGCGTGGCGGATATGGTCGAGCGTGATGCGTGCCATTGTGCTCTCCTATACCTTTCCGGCCGCGGCGATGGCGCGGCCGTCGCTGCCGAAGGCCATCAGGTGGCGGGTGTCGAGAAAGGCCTCAACCTCCATGTCGGGATCGATGTCGTGAATGCCATGCGCCAGCATCACCCAGCGCACACCGTCATATTCCAGGTGAACGAAGCTCTCCGAGCCGGTGATTTCGGAAACCAGTGTGCGCGCCTGCATGCGGGCCGCGTCGCCGGTCTGCGGCGCCAGGCCGAGATGATGCGGGTGAAAGGCGATGGTGACGGGACCATCCGGCACGATGGCCAGATGCGAGGGAACCGAGATCGTCACCCCGCTCGGGCGCGTGAAGATATTGCCGGATTTCGTGACGTCGAGGGCGTTCAGCGGTGGATCGGCGAAAATGCCGGCGGTGGCGAGATCGACGGGTCGGCGATAGACCTCGATCGTCGGCCCGAACTGGGTCACCCGGCCCTGGTTCAGCGTTGCCGTGTTGCCGCCAAGCAGCAGTGCCTCGGAAGGCTCGGTCGTCGCATAGACGAAGATCGCGCCGGATTGGGCAAAGATCTTCGGCAGTTCCTCGCGCAGTTCCTCGCGCAGCTTGTAATCGAGATTGGCGAGCGGCTCGTCCATCAGCACGAGGCTGGCATTCTTGACGAGCGCGCGCGCAAGCGCCGTGCGCTGTTGCTGGCCGCCGGACAGGTTGAGCGGGGTGCGGTCGAGATAAGGCGTGAGCTTCAACAGCTCGGCAGCCTTGCGCACCTCACTGTCGATCGTCGCAGCATCCTTGCCCGATATGCGCATTGGCGAGGCAATGTTGTCGTAGACCGTCAGCGCCGGATAGTTGATGAACTGCTGGTAGACCATGGCCACGTTGCGCTTCTGCACCGGCATGCCGGTGACGTCGGCGCCGTCGAAATGGATCGAGCCGCCGGTCGGCCGGTCGAGCCCCGCCATCAACCGCATCAGAGAGGTCTTACCCGCGAGCGTCGGCCCGAGCAGGACGTTCAGCGTGCCCCGCTCGAGAACCAGATCGGTCGGATAGATATGATAGTCCGCGCCCACCATCTTGGCGGCGTTTCGCAGTTCAAGCATTCCGATTCCCGTGCCTCCACGCATCGGGGACCACATGGCTCCTAGCCGGCCATCGCCGGCATGGCAGCCATGTACTCCTCCAGTGACTGGGCCTGCTCCTTCGAAAGGCGCAGACCATCCTTTGTTCTCCTCCACAGCACGTCTTCGGCGTGCCGGGCCCATTCCTGCTCGACGAGATAGGTGACCTCTGCCTCGTAGAGATCGCCACCGAACATCCGTCCGAGATCGTCGATGCCGCGGGCATCGCCAAGTAGCAGCTCTGCCTTTGTACCGTAGCGGCGCACCAGCCGGCGGGCATGCCGATCGGCGAGGAACGAATAACGCCGCTTCAGCTTGGCGACCTCCGCCTCGTAACCCCGAACAGGAAAATCGCCGCCCGGCAAATGGCTTTTGGCCGTCCATGGGGCGCCTTTGGCACCGATCGCAGCACCGATCTTCTCCAGTGCATGTTCGGAAAGCCGGCGATAGGTGGTGAGCTTGCCACCGAAGACGTTGAGCAACGGTGCGGCTGCACCTTCGCCTTCCAGCTTCAGCACATAGTCGCGCGTCGCCTCCTGCGCCTTCGAGGCGCCGTCATCATAAAGTGGCCTGACCGCAGAATAGGTCCAGACGATATCCTCCGGCCTGACCGGCTCCTTGAAATATTCCGACGCCGCATTGCAAAGATAGACGGTCTCTTCCTCGGAGATCCGGACATCCCGGGGATCGGCGGTGTAGTCGCGATCCGTGGTGCCGATCAGGGTGAAATCGCCCTCGTAGGGAATGGCGAAGATGATGCGGTTGTCGGGATTCTGGAAGAAATAGGCTCTCGCATCGTCGAATTTCTTCTTCACGACGATATGGCTGCCCTGGACGAGGCGGACATGATGGGCTTCGTTCTGGCCGATCGCGGAACGAATGACATGATCGACCCAGGGACCGGCGGCATTGACCAGCATGCGGGCCTGATGGCTGTCATTGCGGCCGGTGACTGTATCGATGGTCTCGATCTGCCACAGGCCATTCTCGCGCCTTGCCGACACCACCTTGGTGCGCGGCATGATCAGCGCGCCCTTGTCGGCGGCATCGCGGGCGTTCAGCACCACCATGCGGGCATCGTCGACCCAGCCGTCGGAATATTCGAAGGCCTTGGAAAACAGCGCCTTCAGCGGCTTGCCGGCCGGATCACGGCGCATGTCGAGCACCGATGTCGGCGGCAATAGCTTGCGGCCGCCAAGATGGTCGTAAAGGAAGAGGCCGAGCCGGATCAGCCAGGCCGGGCGGATACCGCCCTTGTGGTAGGGCAGCACGAAGCGCAGCGGCCAGATGATGTGGGGCGCCATCGCCCAGAGGATCTCGCGCTCCATCAGCGATTCACGCACAAGGCGGAACTCATAATGCTCGAGATAACGCAAGCCGCCATGGATCAGCTTGGTGGCGCCCGACGAGGTACCCGAGGCGAAATCGTTCATCTCCGCCAGGGCCACCGTATAGCCGCGCCCGACGGCATCGCGCGCGATGCCGCAACCGTTGATGCCGCCACCGATGACGAATATGTCGTGAATATTTCGGCCCAATTCCCCCTCCGAGCCCGCCGTCGATTTCGCATCGCACAAAACTTGCGCAATTGCGAAAGTAACATCAGTTAAAACGAAAGGAATACGAATGTCAAACGAATGTTTGTGAGGGGTCTGTTGTCTAGCGAGATCTGGCGTTCGTTTCGATCAGTTTCACATTGTTTTCGAGGCAGAGATTGCGGATCGATGGCACCGGACAGCGATCGGTGATGAAGGTATGAACCTGGGAAAGCTGACCGATCCTCACCGGTGCGGTACGTTCGAACTTCGTCGAATCGGCAACGAGAATGACGTGCCGGGCATTGGCGATGATGGCCTGGGCGACCTTCACTTCGCGAAAATCATAGTCAAGAAGCGCGCCGTCGATATCGATCGCCGACGCGCCGATCACGGCGTAATCGACCTTGAACTGGCGGATGAAATCGACGGCCGCCTCGCCGACGATCCCGCCGTCCGAACCGCGCACGACCCCGCCGGCAATGACCACCTCGATTGCCGGGAAAAGGCGTAACCTATTGGCGACGTTGATATTATTGGTGATCACCATCAGCTCGTGATGGTTGGCGAGCGCCTCGCCCACCGCCTCTGTCGTCGTTCCGATATTGATGAAGAGCGAGGCCCCACTCGGAATCAGCTCGACCGTGGCAATGCCGATCGCCTGTTTCTCGGAAGCGGCGATCTGACGGCGCGCTTCGTATTTGACATTCTCCGTCCCACTCGGGAATGTGGCGCCGCCATGGATGCGCGTCAGCACCTGCGCATCGCAGAGATCGTTCAGGTCCTTGCGGATCGTCTGGGGCGTCACCGAAAAGCGGGAGGCGAGCTCCTCGACCAGAACCCTGCCGCTCGATTTCGCAATCGCCACGATTTCAATTTGCCGGTCGGTCAAGAACATGAGCGTGCGCCTTTCGATCTGCTTTCGTTTTAAAGAAAGCGAACCGCAGCGCAATGCCTATCTGTTACTGGGCCGCCTTCACGGCCCGAATTCGACTCTACCGCTTCCGCATCACGTTGACGACGAGCACACCGAGGATCGCCATGACGCCACCGACCGCGCCGAGCACCGTCGGCGTTTCGCCCAGCCAGACGAACCCGATCAGCGTGGCGACCGGGGGAACACCGTAGAGGAAATTCGAGGCGCGGGCGGCCGTCAGCCGCTTCAGGGCGATTGCCCAGGTGAGATAGCCGATCGCGGTCGGGAAGATAACGAGATAGGCAACGCCCCAGTTCACCTCCGCCGGTGCAGCGGCCAGCGCCTGAATCGTCGCCGGGACGGCCGGAAACAGTGGCACCGAACCGATGAGCAGGATCCAGGCAGTGACGGCCAGCGCCGGCAGCCGTCCGAGCAGCGGCTTCTGCAGCACGCTGGCGACTGCCGAGCAGAGCGCCGCGCCAAGGATGAGGACTGCATTCGGATCGAGCTTGAAGCCGCCATCGGAGGCGACCGCGATCAGCGCCACGCCCCCGAAGGAAATCGCCGTGCCCACCCAGCCCCAGCGGCCGAATCGCTCGCCGAGCGCGAATGTGGCGATGAGAGCGGTGAAGACCGGCATGGTGTTGATGATGAAGCTTGCCGGTCCCGCCTCAACGGTCTGCTCGCCAGTGTTCAGCAGAACCGCATAGGCGGCGATGAAAAGCACGGCGGCAACGGCCAGACGGAAAAAATCGCGCCTTTCCGGCATCGGCCGATAGATGACGAGATAGACGAGGGCAATGACGCCGGCTGCCACATAGCGCGCCGTCGCCAGTTCGATCGGCGTCAGTGGCCCGAGACAGATGCGGATCACCACGAAGGAGGAAGCCCAGGAGAGGATGGTAACGACGATCGCCGCAAAGGCGACCAGATCGAACCCGCCTTGCTGTTTCGTCGTAACCGGTGCGCTTGCCGCCATGCTCATTTTCGCCTCCATATGTTCCTGCGACAGTGGATTAGGCCTTCGATGCGTGCTTGAAAAGCATCGCAATCGATGATCAAATGTGCGTATGGTTCACAGCTCGCCCGTTCTTCCGCCGCTCGATACGCTCGAGACCTTTGCCCGCGCCGCCCGGCTCGGATCGTTTTCCGCCGCGGCCGAGGAAAGCGGCATCACCCACGGCGCAGTGTCGCGCCAGGTCTCGCGGCTGGAACGCTGGATGGGCGTTCGCCTGTTTGCGCGCGAAGCCCGAGGCGTGCGCCTGACGCCGGAAGGCATGCGGTTTTTCGCGCGGGCGGAAGAAGCACTTACGCTGCTCGGCAATAGCGGCGAACGCTGGCTGCCTCGCCGCAACAAGGCGGTGGTGCGCCTTTCGGTGACGCCCTCCGTCGCCTCTCTATGGCTGTTTCAACGCCTGCCGAAGCTCGAAGGAAACGAGCTGCATGTCGAGCTGACGCTCGAACACCGGCTGGCGGATTTCGGCGAAGGCACGGATCTTGCCATTCGCTGCGGCAAGGGACCATGGGCCGGCGTGCGCGCCCTGCCGCTCTGGCAGGAGAAATCGTTTCCGATCGCCGCCCCGGCGCTGGCGGAGCGGCTCGGGCAACGCTCCGATGCCTTGGCGCTGCTCGATCTGCCGATCCTGCACGATTCGAATATTGAAGGCTGGCGGCGTTGGCTCTCTCGTGAGGGCGTCGACTATATACCGCGCGGCCACGATCGGCGCTTCGAGGACTACAATTTGGTGATCGATGCCTGCGCCCAGGGCCTCGGGATCGCGCTCGCGCGGCCGCCGCTGTCGGATGCCGCGCTGGCCACCGGGCGCGTCGTCGCGGTGTCGGAGCGGACGCTCGACTATCATGTGGCCTTTCATCTGATTAGACCGGACGAGGCCCTGAGAAGCCCTGCCATAGAATTCGCAAGCCGCTTCCTGCGCGAGGCCGGCCATGACGAGGCGACGATCGCTACTTTTATCGCACCCGGCCGAGCGAAAGCGTAGGCGGAAAGCTGGGCTCCGGCGATCGCCGGTCGCTACTCCGCTGAAAACTTCAGTCGCATTTCCTTCGCCAGTTCGAAACCAGCGGCACGATAGACGGGTTCGCCGGCGTCGGAGGCATGAATGACAGCAGTCGTGCAGCCGATCGATTTCAGATAGTCGACAGCCTTGTTGGTCAACGCCAGTGCGATGCTGCGCCGGCGGAAGGCGTCGGCAACATAGACGGACCAGATGTAACCGTGCAGCCGCCGTTCCGGCCGGATGACCTCCGGAAACGGCGATTGGTGCAGCTGGCAGGATGCGGAACCGGCGATGTCGCCGTCGACGATGGCAAGGAACGAGGTCAGGCGGCGCTCTTCGCGACCGCTTCTGATGAAAGACAAGATCTGCGCCGCCGCATCAGGCCTGTAGTGTTCCAGTGGTGTGCCGTAGCTGTCCCAGATCTTCAGATAGTGCCCAACAAGGATCTCGTCCTCGCCGGGCGTTGCCATTCGAATATCCATCATGTCGTGATCCGGCTTGGGCATGCGAGGGTGCAAAATCGTGTCTCAGACGAAATAACGTCCCCTGCCGCGACGCGGCAGGGGACGTCAAAAGGTCATATCAATTCGCTGGTGTGAGCGTCATCGAGGCGCTGCCGGCCGCAACGTTGAGGCCGAGCTGACCGGTCAGGCTGACCGTCTGCAGATGGATCGAACCGGAGGTGCCGCCAACCAGGAGATTGGCGCCGACACCGGCGCCGAGCGTCGCTTCGGCGGTGGCGCCGACGTAGAGGCCGGCGAGCGATCCGCGGTGATAGCCGGCCGTCGGAGCGAACACGGCCCAGATCAGACGGCTGCGCGTGGTGAAGCCAAGGTCGATGCCGAGCTTTCTCATTTCACCCGTATAACGATCCGAAAGTTCGTTGCCGACGGTCGACTGGAAGATGCAGTCTGCCTCTTTGGAGGAACCGAGCACGTAACCCGTGCCGCCGCCGATATCGCAGGTGAGGTAACCGATCTTCACGCCGTTGCGCAGGTCCGGCTCTTCATATGTCCTGGTGCCGAGATCGGCGGCATTGACCGCCCCAGCGCCGACAAACGTCAACGATACCGCGGCAAACGCCGTCGCAAGAATTTTGTTCATAAGTCTCTCCTTCTCAAATCGTGACGGGAGCATACCCGGCTACTCGCCACCAGATTCGGCAACAGATAACGGACGGAACCGCAAAACGATCCCGAACCGGCATCATTTACGCATCGCATGTCAACGCGCCTGGGAGGGGCGCAAGCAACAAACACGCTTACGGTTCAGCTCCCATTGGGACATTTCGAAGGCACCATTTTCGCGGCATTCGATTATTTCACGATCTTATCCGGAATGGTTGCCAGAAAGGCACATTGATCTCGGCCCGGTCCGACCGGCCGCATCAGCCCGGGCGAGTTCATGAAGTCGGAAATGCCGGATTCGCGCATTTCCCGTAAAAGAAAAAACCCGGCGATATGTTTCACCGGGTTTTTATACTTTAATCTGTCCGCGTTATACGTTTCGCATCAGTCGCATGACGAGCGATACGACGAACAGAACCAGGAAAATGAAGAACAGAACCTGGGCAATGGAAGCTGACGCCCCTGCGATGCCGCCAAATCCGAGGACGCCGGCAATCAAGGCCACGACGAGAAATACCAGAGCGTAGTAAAGCATCGCAATCTCCTTGTACGTTGCTGCGGAGATAACGGAGGCCGCCCCATTTGGTTCCCGTCCGTCTGATGGCCGGGACATGCAACGTCGCATCAGCTTCATTCAGCCGACGTGAAAGACGCCGCTGTACATCCGGTCGCCTTCATTCGGCTCGGGAGGTTCGGCTGCGTCGAGATAGGCCTTGAGCGGCCCGGTCAGGACGAACCAGATGCTGGCTCCCAGCATGAAATAGGCTCCCACCGGATCGTCGATGCGGGCGATGAACGGAAGGCAGGCCGATGCGAAGAGGACGATGATCCGCACCGACCACTCTGCCTCACGTTTGGCGATGGCGCACGCTCTCAGCGACTTGTACTCCCGGGCGCCGTAACCGCCTTGCCCTGCCTTCACAGCCGAAAGCAGCTTTCGCGCGGACGGCAGCGCCAGCATGACCAGCGCGGCAACACTGAGCGTGAAAGTCTCGCCGGCCATGACCTGCCCGCTCGCGATCAGGAGAAAGGAGAGCACAACGAGGTTCCATGTCGGCTCCAGCAACTCCGGCGGTTGCCGCGTGCGGAGATGCCAACTCCGCAGCAAACCCGCCGCGCCGTGCAGTAGCGGCTGATCGATATAACGATTGATCCAGTCCATGCCGATGCGCCCGTCCCCGATTGCATGAAGAGGCCTCCGAACACCACGGAATTTGGTCATCATCGTGGCAATAACCGCCGAATTCGCTCTTCGCTCGGAAGAAGCGGCCCGTCCGTGAGGCCGATGACGGCAAGATTTAAACGCAGCTCCAGAGCGCGCGCGACGGGTTAGCGCAATTCCTGCGCGACCTCCCAGACATGGCCCGACGGATCCGGAAAGGCTGCGGTGCGGCGGCCCCATGGACGATCGATCGGACCGTTGAGCAGCGTGACCCCGAGTTTGCGCAGTTCTGCACAAACCGCATCGACGTCGTCGACCTTGATCGTCAGCAGCACGCGTGCGCCCGAACCGGGCGCTGACACTGCGACCGGCTCGACCAGTTGAGGCGCCTGCGCTGCATCGAGCAGGTTGATCATCGTTCCCGAGAATTTCAGGACCGCCGATACCGCGTCCTGATAGACGACCTCTGGCGCAAAGACATTTTGGTAGAACGCTTTGGCCGCCTCGATATCATCGACGAACAGAGTGACGACCTCGATTCGATCCAACAGCATGGTATTTTCTCCTCCGTTGCTTCGAGCGGCCAACCGATATCGCTGGCCGGCTCTCCACTGGTCGCTTCGACACTGACGGTTTCGACTTGCCCCGCAACGATAATCGTCAGCTTCTCAGGCCGGGCGCCTCCTGGCCGGTGCGCGCCACATATTCGGTATAGCCGCCGCCATATTGATGGATGCCGTCGGGCGTCAGTTCCAGCACCCGGTTGGAGAGCGCAGCCAGGAAATGCCGGTCGTGCGAGACGAAGAGCATGGTGCCCTCATATTGCGACAGCGCCTTGATCAGCATTTCCTTGGTGTCGAGGTCGAGATGGTTCGTCGGCTCGTCGAGCACGAGCAGGTTCGGCGGGTCGAACAGCATGATCGCCATGACCAGCCGCGCCTTCTCGCCGCCTGATAGGACCCGGCAGCGCTTCTCAACGTCGTCGCCGGAAAAACCGAAGCATCCGGCCAGCGCGCGCAGAGGCCCCTGCCCCGCCTGGGGAAACTGGTCTTCCAGCATCTGGAAGACGGTGCGCTCGCCGTCGAGAATATCCATGGCGTGCTGGGCGAAATAGCCCATCTTGACGCTGGCGCCCAGCGCAACGCTGCCCTGGTCCGGCGCGGTGGAGCCGGTCACCAGCTTCAGCAGCGTGGATTTGCCGGCGCCGTTGATGCCCATGATGCACCAGCGTTCCCGACGCCGGACGACGAAGTCGAGCCCCTCATAGATGCTGCGGCTGCCGTACTTCTTGTGGACGTTCTTCAGGTTGACCACGTCCTCGCCGGAGCGCGGCGCCGGCTGGAACTCGAAGGAAACGATCTGGCGGCGCTTGGGCGGCTCCACCCTGTCGATCTTCTCAAGCTTCTTCACCCGGCTCTGCACCTGCGAGGCATGAGAGGCGCGCGCCTTGAAGCGCTCGATGAACTTGATTTCCTTGGCGAGCATCGCCTGCTGGCGTTCGAACTGGGCCTGCTGCTGCTTCTCGTTCTGCGCCCGCTGCTGCTCGTAGAATTCATAGTCGCCGGAATAGGTCGTCAAGGTGCCGCCGTCGATCTCGATGATCTTGGTGACGATGCGGTTCATGAACTCGCGGTCGTGCGAGGTCATCAGCAGCGCGCCTTCATAGCCTTTCAGGAATTCTTCCAGCCAGATCAGGCTTTCGAGATCCAGATGGTTGCTCGGTTCGTCGAGCAGCATGACGTCGGGACGCATCAGCAGAATGCGGGCAAGCGCCACGCGCATCTTCCAGCCGCCCGACAGCGCGCCGACATCGCCGTCCATCATCTCCTGGCTGAAGCTCAGGCCCGCGAGCACTTCGCGGGCGCGCCCATCGAGCGCGTAACCGTCCAGCTCCTCGTAGCGCGCCTGTACCTCGCCGTAGCGCTCTATGATCTTGTCCATGTCATCGGCCTGCTCGGGATCGGACATGGCGGCTTCGAGCTCGCGCAATTCCGCAGCAACGATACTGACCGGCCCGGCGCCGTTCATCACCTCGGCGACGGCGCTGTGGCCGGCCATCTCGCCGACGTCCTGATTGAAGTAGCCGATGGTGACGCCCTTCTCGCAGGAGACCTGGCCTTCATCGGGCTGCTCTTCGCCATTGATCATCCGGAAGATCGTCGTCTTACCGGCACCGTTCGGGCCGACGAGACCGATCTTCTCGCCTCTGTTGAGCGCTGCGGACGCCTCGATGAAGAGGATGCGGTGGCTGAGCTGCTTGCTGATGTTTTCGATACGGATCATGGTTTGCGCGGCGCCTGGAGAAGGAGATTTTGGCGCGCTTATGCCATGCGTCGACACGGCAGGATAGCCCTGTTTCCCACCCTCTCGATCAAGAGTATGATGCCGAAAGGCGTGAGCGGTTTTCGAACGACATCATGCTCACCTTCTTTAATTTGGAACAGGATTGGATAATATCGCGGCTCACGCCAACGGAGACCTGTGCCAATGAGCGTTCGTCCGCCGCAGTCCTTCAGACAATCCGAGGAGGATAGAAACGGCTTCAACGTCCTCGAATATGAGCTGATGTCGGAACGCGCGGATTCGCTTGGACGTCACGGGCTGAAGGTGGAGGCGGCGCTTGCCGCTCTGAAGGCATCGACTCTTGACCACCAAAGCGCCGAAGACCGCGAAAGGCTTCTCAACGAAGCGTCCGATGCCGTCTGGGCGTTCTTCATCCAGCGTGAGATCTGCGGGTTGCGGAATAACCGCGATGCCATTCAGCGCTACGGCATCCCGAACGAAGTGATCGCCAGATTGGGCGCAATGCGGAAATGACGAGGGCGATGGCTGGTGTGCTGCCGTCGCGCCCTCTATTGGGTGGAAATCCCCGGTTCGGAACGGTATGGCTAGCTGCCTAACCAATACGAAAGGAAACGCGATGCCAATCTCCATCCGGATCGGGAATCAGGATCTCACCGTCGATGTCTCCTCCCTCGGCGCCGAGATGCAGGCGCTCACGTCAAGCGACGGACGCTCTTGGTTATGGACCGGCGACGCAGCCTTCTGGACCGGGCGGTCTCCGGTCCTGTTTCCGATCGTCGGCAAGGCGCCGGATGACAAGATCGCAGTCGACGGTACGGTCTATCCGATGGCCCAGCATGGTTTTGCCCGCCGCAGCGAATTCGTGCTTGCGGCCTCCACTGAGACGATGTGCCGGTTCGAACTGGCCGCCTCGGATGCGACCCGGGCGGTCTATCCGTTCGAATTTCAGCTGGCTGTGGTGCATGCGGTCGAGGGCCGCGCGTTGACTGTCACGGCGGAGGTCACCAATCGCGACCAGAAGGCGATGCCGTTCGGCCTCGGATTCCATTCGGCCTTCGCCTGGCCGCTACCCGATGCTTCCGGCCGCGACCATATCGTCACGCTCGACAATCAAGGCGAGC
Source organism: Rhizobium aouanii (assembly GCF_037002925.1). NCBI lineage: Bacteria > Pseudomonadati > Pseudomonadota > Alphaproteobacteria > Hyphomicrobiales > Rhizobiaceae > Rhizobium > Rhizobium aouanii. Next base: position 160,074 of record NZ_JBAMYD010000013.1, on the reverse strand, counting down.
CGGGTCTTGTGCGGCTGGAAGGCGGCCTGATCAATCCCGCGCCCCTGCCCTCGCCGTTCGATGGCGGCCGGCTGGTGCTCGATCACGCGATGTTCGAGCAGGATGCGATGATTTTCCCTGATGGTGTGGGCGCCGGCTTGAGTTACGGCGCCGAAGGCGGGCCGGCCATGCGGTTCCATTTCGAAAATCTGCCCAACCTTGCGTTATGGACCAAACCGGGCGCGCCCTTCCTCTGCATCGAGCCCTGGCACGGGACGGCTGCGGAAGCCGGGAGTTCGAGCGAGCTTTCCAAGAGGCCGTCGACCACGATCCTGGCGCCGGGCGCTGTGGCGAGCTTCGCCTTTACGGTCGAAATTCCGGAATAGAGAGAGCACTCGCCTGGAAGCCGGCGAGTGCCGCTGTTTCAATGAGCGCCGGCGCCACCGCCGGCCCGCGGTTTTTGGGTGAGCAGCAGGGCGACGGCGGCAATGGCAAGAACCACGCCGATGACGGCGAATGTATCGGCGAAGCCCAGGATGAGGGCCTGGCGTTTGACAACCTGGCCCAGCGCCACGACGGCCTTCTGGGCTGCGACGGCATGGTCGGAGACACCATGCTGCACGAAGTAGGCTGTCAATTGGTCGAGACGGGTGCGGACTTCATCGCGGCCGAGCGTCACCGACTGGCCGATGATGTTCGAGTGGAACTGCTCGCGTTTGGTCAGGACCGTGCCGAGCGTCGCCGTGCCGACGGCGCCGCCGAGGTTGCGCAGCATGTTGGTCAGGCCCGAGGCGGCGGCCGCATCGGAAGGCGCAATGCCGGCAGTGGTAATGGCGGTGATCGGCGTCAGCACCAGGGCCTGGCCGATGGCGCGGACGATGTTCGGAATCCAGAACTGGTCACCTGCCGTGTCGGCCGAAAGCGTGATGTTCATGAAGCAGCTGATCGCGAAGATCGAGATGCCGAGAAAGCCGATATACCGCGCATCGAAGCGCTTCATCATCATCGGGACGAGCGGGATCAAAAGCAGCTGCGGCAGGCCGGTCCAGGCCAACACGTAACCGATCTGCTCGGCATTGTAGCGCTGCACCTGGCCGAGGTATTGCGGCAGGATGTATACGGTGCCGAAGAGGGCGACGCCGACCAGCACGTTGACGGCAACGCCGATGCCGAAGTTGCGCTGCCTCAGCAGGCTGAGCTTGACCAGCGGCTTCTTCACCGTGAGCTCGATCCAAATGAAGGCGACGAGGAAGGCAAAGGCGAGGATACTGAGCTTGACGATGAAGGGCGAAGAGAACCAATCCTCTTTATTGCCTTCCTCGAGTACGGTCTGCAGCGCCGACAGACCAATGGCCATGGTGAAGATCCCCGCCCAATCGCCTTCCCGCAGCAGGCCAAGCTGCATCGGCTGCTTGTCGAGCGTCAGGGCAAGGGCGACCGCCATGATGGCGCTCGGGACGGCATTGATGAAGAAGATCGTCTGCCAGCCGTAATTTTCGGTGAGATAACCGCCGATGGTCGGGCCGATCGCCGGTGCGAAGGTGACCGAAAGCGCGAAGGCTGCAAGGCCTAGCGGCTGCTGGTGCTTCGGCAGCTTGGTCAGCACCATGGTGAAGGCCATGGGGATCAGCACGCCGCCGGCAAAACCCTGCAGGCCGCGCAGCACGATCATCGTGCCGAGATCATGGGCGAAGGCACAGCCAATCGAAAACAGCGGGAAGAGGACTGAGTTGACGAGGATATAACGGCGGAACGAGAAGACGCTGCTGAAATAGGCCGTCAGCGGAATGACGACGATCTCGCCGATGAGATAGGAGGTGGAGATCCAGGCGCCGTTATCGACGCCCGTCCCGATGCCGCCCTCGATGTCGAGCAGCGAGGCATTGGTGATCTGGATGTTGAGGATCGCCATGAAGGCGCCGATCATGCCGGCGAGAACGGCGATCCATTCCCTGGTGCTGGCGCCGGTTTTCGGCTGTGGGAGGGCGATGGCTGTTGCTGCGATTGTGGACATGACACGAACTCCTCGTCCCCCGGCCTAGCTGCGGTCGTTCTTGGTGTTGATATCAGGCTGGACGGACATGCCGGGGCGGAGATCGCCATTTGCGGCGGCGTCGCTGTCGAGCACGATCTTCACAGGAATGCGCTGGACGACCTTGGTGAAGTTGCCGGTGGCGTTATCGGGCGGCAGCAGCGCGAATTCCTGGCCGCTTGCCGGAGCGAGGCTGTCGACATGGCCGTGATAGGTGCGGCCGGGGAACATATCGACCTCGATATCAACCGGCTGGCCGGCCTTGACGTCGGTCAGCTGGGTTTCCTTGTAGTTGGCGATGACATAGGCTGCCGTCGTCGGTACGACCGACATCAGCTGGGTGCCGGCCTGGACATATTGGCCGACGCGCAGCGTGCGGTTGCCGACGGTGCCGTCGACGGGCGCTGTGATCGTCGCATAGGAAAGATTGAGCTCGGCCTGGTGCTGGACGGCCTGGCTGCGGGCAAGAGCCGCCTTTGCCTGGGCTAGCTCGGCGTTCAGTAGATCGACCTGCTTGACGGCGGCATCGAGCGAGGCGGTGTCGCGGACGATCGAGGCCTGGGCGGCAGCGATTTGCGAGGCGGCCTGCTGCGCAGTCTGGACCGGGGCATAACCGCTGGTGGCGAGGTTCGAGTAACGCTTGTTGTTCTGCTCGGCAAAGGTCTCGTTGGCGCGGTCAACGTCGACGGTCGCGCGGGCCGCGGCAATCGTCGACTGCTGGATATCGAGCGAAGCCTGCTTGGCGTTGACGGTGGCTTCCGCGGCGGCGACATCGGCCTTGGCCTGATCGAGCGCCGCCTTGAAGTCGCGGTCGTCGATGCGGGCGAGCGGCTGGCCGGCCTTGACGGTCTCGTTGTCCATGACGAGGACCTCGGCGAGATAGCCGGATACCTTGGGGGCGATGGTGCTGTTGTCGGCCTTCACATAGGCATCGTCGGTCGAGATATGGAAGCGGCCGACCGTCCAGTAATCATGGCCGTAATAGGCGCCGGCGGCGATCAGCACGAGGGCTGTGGCGCCGAGAAGCAGGGAGCGACCGCCGCGCCTGCGGGCGGCGGGCTTTTCCTCGGCAATGGGGGCGGCAGCCTCGGCTATGCGCGGCGGCTTGCCGGCCTCCAGGCTTGCCGGGGCGGCTTCGACCGTTGTTTCGAGGGCGGTATTGTTGTTCTGGGCACGCAGCGTCTTGGTCATTGTCTTCTCCGGATGACGGTCGCCGTCTCTTGGGCTGCGGCCTATGAATTCAGGGGAAATCCCATTTAGGAAACTTGATATTTTCCAAAATATGCTCTATAAAATGGATGTCAACGGGAATTTGGAAAATAGTAATGGTCCAAAATCAACAAATCGAGAAGAGGCCGCGAGGAAGGCCGCAGATACGTTGTGACGACGACACCAGGGGCCTCATCGTCGAAGCGGCAGACACCCAGTTTCACGAGAACGGTTACGCGGCGGCAAGCATCGCCACGATCGCCCAGGAGGCTGGTGTTTCCACAAAGACCCTCTACCGGCTGTTCCCGACCAAGGCCGATCTCTTCGCCAGCGTGGTCTCCGAGCGTATCAGCCGCTTCCTGCTGGCGCTCGATCCCCCGATGCTTGCCGCTGCCGATCTGAGAGATGGGCTGGAGCGCATGCTGATGGCCTACGGCATGCTGACGCTTTCGGAAGATACCGTCACCATCATGCGCCTCGTCATCGGCGAGTCGGACCGTTTTCCTGAGATCGCTACATCCTTCTACGAACGGGCGATCCTGCGCACCAATGCGCTAATGGAGGACTGGCTGCGCCTGCAGGTCGACCGCGGCCTCATTGCGCTCGACGATCCGCATCTGGCCTGCGGCATGCTGCGCGGCATGATGACCATGGAGCCGCAGCGCGCGGCGATCCTGCGCCAGGAGCCGCCGCCAAAGATCGAGGCGATCGCGGCGCGGGCGAAGATGTGCGCCGATCTTTTCCTGAAAGGTTGCGCGCTCTGAAGCATCGCTCTGGCTTCAGAGCGCGATGATTTTTGTTTACGGGGGAGCACTTGCTCTCCCTTCTCCCCAGCGGGGTCCGGAGGACGGGTCGAGACCCGCGGCTCGACCCCGGTCAGATGCCCGAAGGGCAGATGAGGGAGTGAGCGACGCTAGGAGCGAATGCACTGAGCGCAAGCGAAGGGCAATATTGAGCGACGTGCCGTGAAGCCCCCTCATCGCCTCGCTATCGCTCCGGCACTTCTCCCCGCTGGGGAGAAGAGACAAGTGGCAACGTCTTGCCCCCTCCTCGGCCAGAGACAACACCTCAGTTCGGCGGCGCGCCCAGCGCATGCAGGATGCCGCGCAGTTCGGCGAGGCCGCGCATGCGGCCGATGGCCGGGTAGCCTGGTGTGACGACCTTGTCGAGGTCGTCGAGCATACGATGGCCATGGTCCGATCGGAACACGATGGTATCTTCGGGACTGCGGCGGCGGTCTTCCGCAACCAGTTCGCTGAGAACCGCGACCATATCGACATCGCCTTCCAGATGCGCGCTTTCATGGAATGTCCTGCCGTCACCCTCGCGCGTCGTGGCGCGCAGATGGGCGAAGTGGATGCGCGAGGCAAAGCGTCGGGCGATCGCCGGCAGGTCGTTTTCGGCGCGCACGCCGAGGCTGCCGGTGCAATAACACATGCCGTTCGCCGCCGACGGCACCGCGTCGAAGAGAGCGGCATAGTCGTCCGCCGTCGAGGCGATGCGCGGCAGGCCGAACAGCGAACGCGGCGGATCATCGGGATGCAGCGTCAGCTTGACGCCACGGGCTTCGGCAGCCGGCGTCACCGCCTCCAGGAATTCGATCAGGTGCCGGCGCAGTCTTGCAGCATCGATGCCACTATAGGCGACCAGCTTTTCTCGGAAGGCCGGAATGGTCAGCGGTTCGGTGGTCGACCCCGGCAGAGCCGAGGTGATGATGCGGGTGATGTCGGCGACCTCGTCGTCCGTCATCGCCTCGAAGACGATACGCGCCCGTTCGCGGTCTTCGCTGGAATAGTGCTGCGCCGCATCCGGCCGTTCCAGGATGAAGAGATCGAAGGCTGCAAAACGCTCGTGGTCGAAACGCATGGCAGTGGCGCCGGTCGGCGTCACGAAATCGAGTTCGGTGCGGGTCCAGTCCACCACCGGCATGAAATTATAGCAGACGATCGGAATGCCGCAGGCGGCGACCGCTTCGAGACTGGCGATCCACGCCTCGATTTCGGCCTTCGCCTCCCCGCCCTTGCGCTTGACGGCGTCGGGGATAGGGATGCTTTCCACGACCGACCAGGTGAGCGGCGAACGATCATCAGGCGTCGTCTCGATCAGGGACTGGCGTTCGCGCACTTCCTGCTGCGTCCAGGCCCTGCCGATCGGCACCTGATGCAGCGACGAGACGATATTGGTCGCGCCCGTCTGGCGGACCTCGTCCAATGTTACCGGCGCTTCCGGTCCGAACCATCTCCAACCCTGCCGCATTCCTCTTCCTTCCCTGGCCTTTTCGTTTCGTATTGTGCTGCCGTCAGCAGAAATAATCGGGATAACGCGGGCGCAGCTCGTCGACATCGGGAATGACGGCGCTCAGATGATGGATCATCGCGGCGCGTGCGGCAGTCGCATCATGGGCGGCGAGCGCGTCGCGGATGATCATGTGTTCCTGCACCACATTGCCCGCGCGCCCGAGCACGGGCAGCGTCAGCCGCCGCGCCCGGTCGATCTGCACCTTGACCGTTTTCAGCACCGCCCAGATGCCGGGATAACCTGCAATCTGCGCGATCGCCTCGTGGAAGGCCTCGTCTTCCTCATGGAAGCTGGCGGCATTGCCGATCGCGGCATGCGCCTGCTGTCGGGCGATGATCGCGTCGAGACGGGCGATATCGGCAGCGGTGGCGGTCAAGGCCGCGGCCTCGACGGTCGTGCCTTCGAGCGCCTTGCGCATCACGACCGCCTCGGGGATCGCCGAGACCGGCACGCGCGACACGAGGGTACCGGCCTGCGGATAGATATCGACCAGTCCGCCTTCGGAAAGCCTGAGCAGCGCTTCGCGCACCGGCGTCCGGCTGACGCCGAAATCGTCGGCGATCCGCTTTTCCTGCAGCAGCATGCCGGGCGGCATTCGCAGCGACAAGATGTCGATATAAAGGCGATCGTAGATGGCGCCGGCCGTGGTGATACGGCGCAGCCTGCCCCCGGCCTCCCGCAACGTCGGGACGACCAAAACTTCGGTTTCTGATGCTTGCCGCATGGGATATACCGGAACGCTGAAACTCGTGGCATACTAGTATATCAGTTTAATCGCCATGCCAAGACATGCCGCTCAAGGTTCGGCGCTTCACGAATTGAGCATGCCGACCCGCGGCCCACGGGCTCGAGGCAAAAACATGAAACGGGCAATTGCGGTGCGAAAGCGCGGGTGAACGGCATAGACCTCGCCGAAATGGAAAGCCGATCTCCGCGCCGAGGCACTCTTTGTTTGGAACTTAGATCGGCCAAGTTGGTTGAGATCCGCAAGGAGACCCCTATGAAAAAGCCAGCACCACGCAAGACAAGCGACAATACGACTGACGGCGGACGGCCGAAAACTCCACCTGCCGCGGAGGCAGGCAAACGGAAGATGGTTCGGCGAGCCGCAAACGAAATCGACAGGCCGAGCGGCGGATCGCCGGCAGCCAGCCGCGAGGAGGAGATCCGAAGAAGGGCATATTCCCTGTGGGAGAAAGAAGGCAGGCCGGAAGGCAAGCACGGGCATCACTGGACCCTGGCCGAACATGAACTCGATGCGCAGCAGGGTGAAGCCGACAATCCCCCAAACCTCGCAGCATTGCGAGAGGCCTCGCGCGAACATACGGATGCATTCCTCGTCAAGACCGATCTCGAGGACGCCGACCAACGTGAAGCCTCCCCCGGCACCCGCGAGCAGGATTGAACTTTCCGCCTCGCGTCAATCGCAGAAAGGTCCCCGACATGACTGACAAACAGAACTTGAACGCCGGATTCACCGGTACACCCACTGAGCAACCGGAGGGATTGACCAAGATTGCGAAGTCGGCGGCCAAAGAAGTGAAGCGTGAGGCTTATGCCGTCGCCTCCGGTGCCAGAGAGCACCCGCACACCGCAAGCGCACTGCTGCTCGCCACCGGCATTCTGGCATTCGGGCTTGGCTATCTCCTCGGTCGATCATCGGCGGAAGGTTCGACACGCGCATATTGGCGATAGCGGTAGCCGCTTCAATTCAATGAGGCGCACGCATCGTGCCATCCCGATGCTCTCGCCTTCTCCTTTCTCGGTACACCCCTCGGCTTCTTGCTATCGAACCTTCAAGTCAAGCACGCACCTAGAACGTGTTTTCTGCTGACGCGACCTTACCGTCGCATCCGTTTGCCGCCTATCATCGAGAAGAACCACGCCTGTCCGGACATCCTGTTGCCGGAATGCCACGTCGAATAAAGCCATAGATTGCATCGTGATCACAGCTTGACAGCTGTGATCACGATCCTTAGGCGAGGCAGCATCGACACGGTCAGGACCGGCAAAGTGAATTATTTCAGACAACTCAAGATGGCAGTGCTTTCTCCGGGGGACGAGGCCGGAAGCGCACTCGACCGAAACAACCGCATTGCCGTCTTTCTCTTTGCAATCCTTCCAGGGCTTTCGCCGAACTTTAACTCCTTCATCCTCCTCGCGTCGATGGTGTGGGGCGTCTACTGTCTGGCGACGGGCCGCCTCGTCTTGAACCTGTCGAAATCCGACCGTCTGGTTGCCATTGGCATGTCGATCTACCCGCTGGTGATGATCGCGAGCATTTTCATCAATCCGCCTTACTCCGAAGTACCGGACTGGATATTCCGGCTCCTGCCTTTCTTTTCGGTCTGGCTGATATTGCCGCGGATGCGCCAATCTCCCGATGGCCGTCTCGTGCCGCTCTTTATCCTCGGCGCAGGCATCGGCATGATCGTCACCTTTCTTTTCAGTCTCCTGCAGATCATGTTTTTGATGGACAGAGCAGAGGCTGGAACGTCCAACGCTGCGCTCCTCGGCGTGATAGGTATTCTGTTCGGCGGCACTGCGCTTCTCAACATTCAATCTCCCAGAAGCGTGGAGCAAAGAATTGCGATATTGGGATATGCCGCGGGCCTAGGCTGCGTCCTGCTTTCCGGAACGCGCTCGGCCTGGCTGGTCATTCCCATCCATATCGTCATCTTCCTCTGGTACTTTCGCAAACACAGCTTCCATCTGAGTTTGCGCAGCCTGGCTATTACCGGCTCCTTGCTGTTGGCGGGACTTATCACCCTGGGCAGCGGCCAGATCCTCCATCGCATCCAGGCGCTTCAGGAAAATCTGACATCGCTCGAACGCACCGACGGCGAGATCACGTCGCTGAGTGCCCGGTTCGCCTTGTACAAAGGCGCGCTATCAGCAATCAGTAAGGACCCGTTGACAGGTTATGGCCCGCAGAACCGGATGAGTTCGGTTTTGGCAGAGCTTCCCGATAATATAAGGCCGCAGTTGCCTTACTCGCATGTCCATAACGGCTTTCTGACCGCGGGAATCGACGCCGGCGTTTTCGGCATTGCAGCGCTATCGCTGATGCTGCTGACGCCCGTGATAGGCGCTTGGAGAAAAGAAGCGGGACCGGGCCGGGATTTAGCGATTGCGCTCGCTCTTCTGCTTGTCAGCAGCTACGTCATAACGGGCAGCTTTGGCATCATGTTCAATCAGAAAGCTTTGGATCCGATCTTCGCCTACATGGTCGCCCTTATTTGTGCGGATCGCGGCAGCACGGGCTTTGCGCCGGTCGTTCGGAGCTGACGTCCGGCACCCCTTGAGCCTGCAGCCCTTACAGCGTGCTTCGAATTGTCTGGGGCAGCCTAAGTGGCTCGGCGCCGGTGAAAGCCAGGTCCGAGACCTCGCCCGTTGAGGAATAGCCGGAAACAAGCTCCGCCAATGTCGCACGTGCAGCGATCATATCGTTCCGGTCCAATGCCGCGTTGAGCGCGTTGAGCCTTCGCGACAGCTCCGGCCAGGACAAGAAATCCTCGCGCGCCTTCATAATCCGAGGATGTTCGGTTGTTTCAGGATTATCCCCGATCAACAGCTCTTCAAAGAGCTTCTCGCCGGGCCGAAGCCCGGTAACGGACAGCTCGATATCGCCTTCGGGATTGTCTTCGTCGCGGACGGCCAGCCCGGAAAGCTCCACCATCTTGCGGGCGAGATCGGCGATGCGAACCGGCTCTCCCATGTCGAGCAGGAAGACATCTCCGCCCTCGGCCATCGCGCCGGCTTGTATGACGAGTTGAGAAGCCTCCGAAATGGTCATGAAATAGCGGGTTATATCAGGATGTGTCAGCGTCACCGGGCCGCCGTCCTTGATCTGCTGCCGGAAAAGCGGCACGACGGATCCGGAGGAGCCGAGGACGTTTCCGAAGCGGACCATGGAGAAATTCGTTCGCATTCTGTCGGTCGCCGATTCCGCCGCAAGCGCCTGCAGAACCATCTCCGCCAGCCTCTTGCTGGCGCCCATCACATTTGTCGGACGCACGGCTTTGTCTGTGCTGATCAGCACGAAATTCGAGACGCCGCATTTATTCGCCGCGCGTGCCGCGACCAGCGTACCCATCACATTGTTCTTGATGCCTTCCACGGCATTATGTTCGACAAGGGGAACATGCTTGTAAGCGGCTGCATGATAGAGCGTCTGAGGTCGCCAGCTCTGCATGACATGTTCCATGCGATCCTGATCGCGGACGGAACACAGAATCGGGACGATCTGCATATTTTCATGTTTGTACAGTTCGGCCAGCTTCTGCAATTCGGCATGGATATTATAAAGCGCAAACTCGTTCTGATCGATGAGGATGAGGCTGGAAGGCCCGGTGCGCAGAATCTGACGACATAGCTCGCCGCCGATCGAGCCGCCAGCACCGGTGACCATCACCACCTTGTTGCGCATCGACTTGTCGAGTAGCTCCTGGCGCGGCGCGACCGCTTCTCTTCCCAGCAGATCTTCGATCTCCAGCTCTCGGATGTCGGAGACGGCGATGCGTCCCTGAGCCAGGGCAGTGAGATCCGGCAACGTTCGAACATTGACCCTGGCTTTACGGATGTGCTCCAGGATTTCGTTGCGACGCTGCCGCGATGCGGAGGGAAGAGCAAGAAGCACGTTGTGCACGCCGAGAGATTCGGCAAGCACCGGAAGATCCGAGGGGTCGTAGATCGGCAAACCACCCATGACGCCGCCCTTGAGACGCGGATCATCATCCAGATAGCCGACGACATTGAGTTCGGCACTGTTGATCAAGGCACCGGCCAGTTGCCGCCCGGCCGTCCCTGCCCCATAGATCAGCACCTTGGCGAGCATATTCTTGTGAAGGATGCGCTGGTAGGCATCCCCGAGCCAGTAGCGGATACTCAACCTCGACAGCCCGATCGCAATCAACAGAAGGAAGGGCTGGAGGATGCCGACGGTTCTCGGAACACCGGGGACGCTGAGTGCTGTAAATATCGTCATGAAGGCGACGCCGTAGATCGCAATCGCCTTCAGAACAGTAATGAAAGCAGCCATATTGGCATAACGGAAGATCGCCCGATACATGCCCATGACGATGAAGATGGGAAGGGCCATGCACAGTGAAACGAAGACCGGCAGCCACTGCACACCTGTCAGCACCGTCCATTCGTTCAGGCGGAAACAATAGGCCAGCCAGATCGTCAGAACACAAAAGCTGGAATCCAGCAGCAAGGCCAGAGCGCGTTTGGCAACCCGCGGCATCGCCAGCAGAGGGGCGACGAGCGCTTGCATCGGCATTAAGAACCATCCTGAGCGCGGCGTCTCAGTGGAGGTATTTTTGGGCATTGCTTACCAGCGTCTCGCGGATCAATCAGACAACCACCTTCTTGTCATTTTCTGCAACGAGCGCAACTGAAATAATCGGAAAGTAAGGTCTTCCGCGCCGCTTATCTATCAGAAGTAGGTAGCTTAATGCCTTATTCCCTTGCGGCGGATTACCTTCTCGGCCGTCATAAACAGGATGCTTATGTCGAAACCGAACGAGCGGCGTTCGAGATATTCGACATCGAATTTTACCTTCTCCGGAATCGGCAATTCGTCCCGGCCATTGATCTGCGCCCATCCCGTCAGTCCGGGCAGGAGCTTGTCGACACCATGGGCCGTCCGCAACTCTATCAGATCATATTGATTGTAGAGTGCCGGCCGCGGGCCGACGAAACTCATCTTCCCCTCGAGAATGCACCAGAGCTGTGGCAGTTCGTCGAGGCTGGATTTGCGCAGAAACGAGCCGATGGGCGTCAGAAACCGATCCGGATTTTCAAGCAGATGCGTGGCAACCGTCGGTGTGTCGATGCGCATGCTGCGAAATTTCGGCATCAGGAAGATCTGATTGAAACGGCCGACACGTTTTGACCAATAGAGGATCGGTCCCGGCGAGGTAAGGCGAACACAAAGAGCGACGACAAGGATTGGAACGAGCAGGATCACTGAGGCAATCAAAGCCAAGAAAAAATCCACCGCCCGTTTCAAACCCATGTCCGCAGCTCTTCCGACTTACCGACCGACCATCCGCCATTCGCGCTATCGCGTTGCCGTATCGTCAAAAAGCGTTTCGCGTCAACTGCTGGGATGTGGGGGGTCTCCATCGACCGACGTGGTCGTCCACCCCACTTGCAGGTGCCGCATCGCCTCGCAGGTTTTTGCCAGGTACCTAACCCTCTGATCTACAAGCAAGAAGCCCCCAGTCAGAAGTTATCTTGGCCTTCATTTCCGTTACACTCCGTTAACCATAACAGCTCGCGTCAGGCAGACACGAAGCGAATTTCATCCTGTCTTCTGTTTTAACGGCAAATTGGTTCGGGCAAGGGCCATCAGCATCGGTCCGATGGCGAATTCCCCTCTCTCGGCGCGTCGTGTCAGATCGCGCAGATAACCGCCGGCGGAGTTGATGTGCCCTGCCCTTTCGAGAACGCAGGCCATGACGGTGGCTGCATTTTCAGGTCCCATGATTTCGCAGGCCTGCTCATAGGCCGATGGGCTGACGCCGAGCATCGAGCGAACGACCACAGCCGCGGCCATCAGCTCGCGCCATGTGCCGACCGAGCCCTGCGGTCCATAGGCTGCGATTTCCGGGCAGGCCTGCAGCACCAGCCCCAGCGGGAAGGATTTGAGCGCGGCGTTGGCAGCGGTGGCAGAACTTGTGACCGGCACACGCCCGTTTTTCTCTTCATCTTTCTGTATTCGGACTGTCGGTTCGGCCCGGCCCGACGATCGATCGTCCGCCGTTGCGCCCTGCTTCGTTTCGGAAGCTGGTTCAAGTTCAGTAATGGATTGTGGGTTTGAATTCTGTATGTGCCGCTCATAATGTGGGGCATTGCCGCTATGATTTTGAGCTTTAACCTGCATTTCCAACTGATTGGTGATTTCTTCGCGCAGCAGCTCCAATTCGTCGAGTGCGGCTGCGACCTGTTCGGCGGAAGGCGACCTTGGCAGCCGCTCGATGACATCGCGAAAATGCAGATGAACCCGGCTCCAATCGCCGGCGGCGCCCTCCTCCAATGCCATCTCGATGAGCTTGGCGACATCGCGCCGGCAAAGCGTCAGGCGTTCTCTGAGCCGCTGCAGGTGCAAGCGTTCCGCAACCACCTCCGCCGCCAACCGCTCGATCTCCTCAGCGCGCACGAGCAGCGGCGCCAGTGAAAAACCGAATGCCTCGCGGATCTCCCCACCCTGCTCCTTGCGGGCGTAGCGCTTGCCGTTCGGGCTGTCCTTGCGGATCAGCAGCCCAGCCTCGATGAGGGTCGCCAGGTGGCGACGGATCGTCTGCTCCGCCATTCCATGTGCGCGCAGCGAGAGCTGTGCATTGGAAGGGAACACCACGAGCCCGTTTTCCTCAGAGAGCTCCCCCTTGGGATAGAAGCTCAGCAAGGCGTTCAGGATAGCGAGCGCCCGGTCGGTGATGCCGAGCAGCGGCTTGGCCTCGCACAGGGCACGATAGAGTTTCCACTTGTCGATAGATTGGTCGGGCTCGATTTCTCGAGCAGCCGCCTGGCTTGCTAACATGCCAAACGTCATCGGCCGCCGCCCAAAAGGCGTCGTCACATGTCCGCTTTCCATTTTCTTCGCCTTCTTCAAGGCAAAAGATCACAGCTCACCAAATTCGGTGCCAAAGACTCTTGACTATGATTCGCGGAAATGTGATTCTCTGGGTGTCTAGATCAGAGAGGGCTTCCGCGACGGCAACGTTCGGGGGCCTTTTCTTTTGCTTATTGATCTCCGTTCTTCGTCAAATCCTGTGTCTTCTCGAACGCCTCGTAGAGACGATCCAGATTGCTGGCGATATAGGCTCCAAAGGCAGACGCCTTCTCCGCCTTCAGCGCGATGGTGAATTGTTTCCCGTCATCCTTGATCTTCGCCTTAACCGCCCCGTCCTTGCGCTGCCAGGCGTGAGCCGCAGGTTGAAGCGCCGTCATGGATGATGTCTGTTGTTGCCTCCTGCTGATGAAGGCAACCAGCATGTCGAAGCGGGCATCCGGTTCCGCCGCCGCGAATTCCGCCGATTTGGCGAACTCGGTCGCCCGAGCGGCAATGTTTTCAGTCTCGAACTTCACCGACAGATCGTGCCACCGATCACGTCCGGTGGTCTTGGCCGCACCGATCGCGGTCAGGACTTCGGCTGGGATCCGCTTGGTGACGGACAGCATCTTGGAAACCGTCGTCTTGTCGGCGCTGAGCGCGGACATGATCGTTTCCCTGTCAAAGCCCAACATGTCGAGCTTGTCGGCGAACATCGTCCTCTCGATGAAGGAGAGGTCGGCGCGTGCCGAATTCTCCTGGCCCTGCGCAATGACATGGTCGCGATCGTCGAGTTTCTTGACGACGGCGCGGACAGGTCGGCCAAGTTCCTTGGCGGCCCGGGCGCGACGGTGGCCGAAGGCGATCTGATATCGGCCGTCCTTCTCAGGATGCGGCCGGACGAGGATCGGCGAATCCTGACCGCGCAGGCGGATCGCCTCGACCAATTCGCGAAACTGTTCGTCGGTATGCGCCAGCCGGTCCGTCACGAAGGAATCTTCGATCAGGGCAGGGTCGAGATCAATCACCGTCTCACCGGTCGCCAGCTTTTCCTCGATCGCTTTGGCCGCATCGGCCTTGGCAGCCAGCGCATCGATACTGCGCGTCACGGCACCGAGAGCGCCGATCCCCTTATAGGTGATCTGCTGCTTCTCGTCCCTGTGGAGCGGTTCGTCCTCATTGTTTACCGCAGTAAACTTCTTGGAATCGTCCATCAGACCCGAAAGGAGATTCTTACGCGCCATCAGCCAGCTCCTCGTCCCAGTTTACCGCAGTAAACTTCTCGGTCATTTCCGCCCCCAAGCCTTGTGGATGAGATCGGCGATCTCGGTGTTGACGGCATCCATCGCCTCCATGGCGCGGTCATAGGTCGCGCGGGTAAACTGGTTCCGCTCGACTTCGTAAAGCGTCTGATTGGTCATCGCCGCATCGGAGATCGCGACGCTGCGCAACATCGGATTGGTAAGCACATGGTTCTTGAACATCGAGCGCATGAAGGCGACCATTTGCGTCTGCGGCCCGTCCTGCGGATCGTAGCGAGTGACGAGATAACGCAGCCAGTCGAGGTTCATGTTGCCGCCGGCGCCTTTCAGTGTGTTGAGCACCTCGCCGAGCATCTGCAGGAATTGGCACATCGACATGACGTCGAGCATCTGAGGATGAACGGTGATCAGAACTGCCGTTGCGCCGCAAATGGCGCTCATGGTCAAAAAGCCGAGCTGGGGAGGGCAGTCGATGATGACCACGTCATAATCGTCGGCGACTGAGGACAGCGCCTCGTCCAGCCGCGCGAAGAAGACGCGTCCATAGTCCCCCGCCTTGCCCTGAGCAAGGACGCGCGGCGTATCGTGCTCGAATTCCATCAGTTCGAGATTGCCCGGCACCAGATGAAGGTTCGGGAAATTCGTCGGCCGGATGATCTCTCTCAGCGGACGCCGCTGATCGTCATAACGAATGGCGGCGTAGAGCGTCTCATTTTCGTTGACGTCGAACTCCGGCTGAAAACCGTGAATGGCGGAGAGAGAGGCCTGCGGATCGAGGTCGACGGCAAGGACACGGTGACCCGTCAGCGCAAGATGCTGGGCAAGGTGTGCTGCACTCGTCGTCTTGCCGCTGCCACCTTTGAAGTTGACGACGGCAACGACCTGCAGATGTTCGCTGCCGCGGCGATGACGCATATAATGCGTTCCGGCGCGGGCATTGTGCTCCAGGAAGCTGCGCATCTCTTCCATTTGCTCCGCCGTATAGGATCGACGGCCCGACGGCGTGACCTGGGGAAGGGCGCCTTTGCCTTCCAGCGACAGGTTGCGAAGATAGCCACTGGTGACTCCGAGGAACCGCGCCGCCTCGGCAAGCTGAAATTCCCTCAGACCCTTCAATGCACGCGGCGGAAACATCTCGAGCCGATGCTGCTTCAGCTTGTCCGACAGTTCCTGCGCCTGACCAATAATCAGCTGGTCGACATCAGAAATTGCTTTTTCTATCTGCGGTGCCATATTCATGGAAATCTCGAAAATGCGATTTAAAAGCCCTACGTGCTGTGAAACCGCATTTAGCGCCGATTCTGGAGGAGTGGCAAGGCAAATAGGGTTAACAAGACCCTACCGCGAGGTTGTCCAATCTTTTTCAAAGGCTTGAACATGCCGACCGGTGCCGCTTTCCAGCGTGGCAAACGCGCATTCGCCGGCCGAATCGCAAGGCCGCACAACCGGCATCATAGCCGATCGGATACGTCGGAATCGAGATATCGAGCGTGAACAGCTCTTTGAAGTACGTCCGCAATGGGCAAAGCACCTGGGCAGTCAGTGGCAGTTCGTGGCTGGGGAGGGACACGCCGCTTTCTGTCGAGGTCCTGCAGCAGAGCGCCCCGCGCAAGATCCAGGCAATAGGCGGAGAATTCAGCGCCCAGCTCGGCGCCGTCCTTCAGATAGAGATCCAGTAAGTGCTAAATCGCAAGCAGACCCTTTCGGGAAATGCCACTGATTGTCCGGTTGGCTCGCCAGGCGCAACTCACAAAATGACTCGCGCCTGAGCTTCATGCAGATATTGCCTGCCGATACGCCTGGCTATTCTCCGAGTGGAAGGGTGACATCCACTACCGGGGCTCCCAATGTTACGCCGCGACTTTCCGCCTGCGCCATCGCCTTCACCAGCGCGATGACCGTTTCGCGGATATTGCTGTCGGCGATCTTTAGAAAGGCGCGATTGAGCACCAATCCCTCTTTCGTTCGCAGGAATTCGGCGACCGGATCCATATTCGCGGATAGATCCAGCCCTTGCAGCGTCAACGGCTCGGAATTCTCCTGTTCGAAGAAGAAGCTCGGCGACGTGTGTAGCACCTCGGCGATCCGCTGCAGCCGGCTCGCGCCGATGCGGTTGATGCCCTTCTCGTATTTTTGAACCTGCTGAAAGGTCACGCCGATCTGCTCGGCAAGCCGTTCCTGGCTCATCCCGAGCAACTGCCGGCGCATTCTGATGCGCGCTCCGACATAGCTGTCTATTGCATTCGCTGTCTTGACATTCATCGCGTGTTTTCAGCCTCGATCGCATTTTCAATCGGCGCAGCTGTAGTATCCCCCGCATGGCTTTTCCATGGTTGTTTTCATATAGCACAGCGGATATGCGACGATCGCGACCGACTGTGATATGAAAGCCCCCGTCCAGAAAGACGCGAAATCACGCAGAAATCACTCGGCGGAAGCGCAAATCGAACAAAAGCCGTACCAATACGGATAAAACTGGGCTGTAATTGCGTTCCGGCTTACGCTAAATGCCCTTCAGCGACCGTCGCGCGAGAGTCTTCCCAGCCCCGATCGCTCGAAAATCCATCGAACAAAAGCGACGTCGCACGGCACCGGCCGTGCCTGTGCAGGAGAAGTATTGATGGCAACCGTTGCCGAGCGCGCGCCCCGTTTCGAAAAAACAACGATGTCCATCCTCATGGCGGTCAGCTTCTGCCATATGCTGAACGACATCATGCAGTCACTGCTCGCCTCGCTCTATCCGCTGTTCAAGACGAACTACAATCTCGATTTCGTGCAGATCGGCCTCCTCACCATGACTTTCCAGGTCACTGCTTCGCTGCTGCAGCCGCTGGTCGGCATCGTCACCGACCGCTGGCCGATGCCCTATTCACTGCCGGTTGGTATGGCGAGTACCTTTTGCGGCCTCATTCTGCTCGGCAACGCCGGCAGCTTCGAACTGCTGCTGGTTGCCGCTAGCTTGATCGGCTTCGGCTCGGCGGTCTTCCACCCCGAATCTTCGCGCATTGCCCGTCTTGCCTCCGGCGGTCGCCACGGTTTCGCGCAATCCTTCTTCCAGGTCGGTGGCAATGCCGGCCAGGCGATCGGTCCGCTGCTTGCCGCCTTCATCGTGCTGCCGCTCGGTCAGCACAGCGTCTCCTGGTTCGCCGCCATCGCCATGGTCGGCATGGTCGTGCTGAGCTGGGTCGGCAACTGGTTCATGAGCCACAGGCGCCAGAATGCCAGCAAGCCGGCTATAAGCCGGACCCTGCCGCTGCCGCAGAACCGGGTCATCTGGGCGCTGCTGATTCTCGTGCTGCTGACGGCGACGAAGAATGTCTACATGGCGAGCGTGTCGAGCTACTTCACCTTCTATGTCATCGACAAGTTCGAACTCAGCGTGCAGCAGGCACAGCTGATGCTCTTCCTGTTCCTCGGCGCGGTCGCCGTCGGCACCTTCCTCGGTGGACCCATCGGTGACCGCTTCGGCGCCCGTTTCGTCATCTGGTTCTCGATCCTCGGCGTCATTCCCTTCGCGCTCTTGCTTCCCTATGCGAACCTCTTTTGGACGGGTGTGCTCAGCATCGTCATCGGCCTGATCTTCGCTTCGGCCTTCTCGGCAATCGTCGTCTTCGCGCAGGAACTGGTGCCTGGGCGCGTCGGGCTGATTGCCGGGGTCTTCTTCGGCTTCGCATTCGGGGCAGGGGGGCTTGGCGCCGCGCTGCTCGGCGATTTCGCCGATACCCATGGTATCGATTTCGTCTACCGCATCTGCTCCTACCTGCCGCTGCTCGGTCTCCTCACGGTCTTCCTGCCGCGTCTTCCCAAGCAGAAACCGGTCTGAGGCGACATCGCTTACGGACAATCGCTCGAGCCGGAATGTCACCCACACTCCGGCTCGATGCCTCATGCAGTTTCGCACGTCACCATCGCCCTCAGGCTCGAACGTATTTTTCTCCTCCTATGGGGAAGAGGGATCACCATTCCTTTAATCCACTATTTTTATAGATAATATTCGTCCAATAATGACGTCGGTCTCGGCACGATATTGGAAGGGAAATGGCATGTCTGCTCACAAACTGGTCGGCCTTGCGGGTAGTTTCAACCGCCCCTCGAAGACCTTTGCGCTTGTCGAAAACATTGCCGGTCTCGCTGGGGAGAAATACGGCTTCGACAACACCATCTATGACCTGACCGATGTTGGCCCCTCGCTTGGGCAGGCGCTGCGCCGTGACGACCTCGACAGTCGCGCCAGGGAAATTATCGACGACATCGTCAATGCCGATGTGCTGGTCATCGGAGCGCCGACTTACAAAGGCAGCTATCCCGGCCTCTTCAAGCATCTGATCGACCTGATCGACCCGCATGAACTGCGCGCCAAGCCAATCATCATCACTGCGACCGGCGGCGGCGACCGCCATGCGCTGATGGTCGAGCACCAGCTCCGTCCGCTCTTCGGTTTTTTCATGTCTTACACGCTGCCGACCGCGGTTTACGCGTCCGACCGCGACTTCACCGATTACCGTGTCTCATCCGATCCACTTTCCAAGCGGATCGGGGAGGTCATCGGCGAGCTCCAGGCGTTCTTTCCCGCGCAAAATCACGCCCTGATTGCTGCCGAATGAGCAATGCCGGAATGGGCTTGAGACGGCGCCGAGGAGGCGCCGTTTTCATTTCTGGAGCATGCTCTCAAGCCGCAATTAATCCATAAATTTGGTGGAAATTTATCCTGCCGATATCGATGGCAGGGCAAGAGTTTTTCCGGCCCTTCCTCCACATCAGACATTCGTGCTTCGCTCCCGATCGCCGCATTTGCCATGATCGCCTGCTCGGGGCGTTCGGCCTCATTCAGTCAGACGGGATATACAATGACCAAGAACAAAAATCTTTACGGCTTCCACCTTTCGCGCCGGGCGGCTCTTGCCGCCGTCGCCGTTTCGGTGGCCGCAGTCTTTTCCTTTGCCGCTCCCGCTCCTTCCTTTGCCGAGGATAAGTCGATCAAGGTCGGCATCATGGCCGGCGAGGAGGAGGATATCTGGCGCGTGGTCGCGAGCGAAGCGGGCAAGAAGGGTCTCAAGATCGAGACCGTCATCTTCAACGACTACACCCAGCCGAATGAAGCGCTGGAGCGCGGCGAAATCGATGCCAACGCCTTCCAGCACCAGCCCTATCTCGACAACCAGATCCAGCAGCACGGCTATCACATCGTTCGCGTCGGTTATACCGGGGTCTGGCCGATCGGCCTTTACAGCAAGAAATACAAGTCCGTCGCAGAGATCCCGGAAGGTGCCGTCATCGGCGTGCCGAACGATCCCTCGAACGAAGGCCGTGCGCTGCGCGTTCTCCAGAGCGAAGGCTTGATTAAACTGAAGGAGGGCACCGGAATTCTCGCAACCGTCGCCGACGTCACCGACAATCCGAAGAAGATCGAGATCAAGGAACTCGACGCCGGCATCGTCGGTCGTTCGATCGACGATCTGGATGCCGGTATCGTCAACACCGACTGGGCGCTGAAGAGCGGTCTTTCACCGGCCGAACGCATTGCCCAGGAGCCGGTCGCCGACAATCCGTACCGCAACTTCATCGCCGTCAAGGACGACAACAAGGATGCCGAATGGGTCAAGACGCTTGTGTCTTCTTATCAGAACGACACCGTCAAGGCCGAATTCGAGAAGGTCTACAAGGGCACCGGTCTCAGCGCCTATTGATCAAAGGCAGGGCTGGGGTTAAGGCCTGCCGAGAGGCGGTCCGGGCGTTCTCTGCCCGGACCGCCTTCAGTGTTTGTAAGGAAAACCACATGAATTCCCTTGTTTCCACCACGGTGATCGAAGCACAGTCGCAAGCGGCGGCTTCCGAAGAGGTGGTGAGACTGACCGACGTGAAGCGGCGGTTCGGAGCCACTGCAGCCCTCGACGGTATTTCGCTGACGGTGAAGAGAGGCGAGATCCTCGGCATCATCGGTCGCAGCGGTGCCGGCAAATCGACGTTGATCCGCTGCCTGAACGGCCTGGAGCGCGCCGATAGCGGCGAGATCCTCATCGAAGGCCGAGACATCACCGAACTTTCAGAACAGGAATTGCAGCCACTGCGCCGCCGCATCGGCATGATCTTCCAGCATTTCAATCTGCTTTCTGCCAAAACCGTCGAGGAAAACGTCGCACTGCCTCTGAAGATCGAGGGTCTTGCAAAGAGCGAGCGCCTGAAACGGGCGCATGAGCTGCTCGAACTCGTTGGCCTTGCAGACAAGGCGAAGGCCTATCCCGCATCGCTATCCGGCGGCCAGAAACAACGCGTCGGCATCGCCCGGGCGCTGGCGGCACGCCCGGCACTGCTGTTGTCCGACGAGGCAACATCGGCGCTCGATCCGGAAACGACCCGGTCGATCCTGGCGTTGCTGAAGGACATAAACCGTAAGCTCGGACTGACCATTCTGCTCATCACCCACGAGATGGAAGTGGTACGCGGCATTGCCGATCGCGTCGCGGTCATCGATGCCGGGAGGATCGTCGAGGAAGGGCAGGTCTGGTCGGTCTTCGCCAATCCGCAGGCTGAGATCACCGGGAGCCTGCTCGGCGGCATCCGCCCGCAGCTTCCTGAGCATATCGCCGGCCGGCTGTCGGCGACGGCGGGCAGCGAAGCGATCCTCAGCGTCGATCTCGCCGGGCCACAGGCGCAGGGCGCGCTGTTTGCCGAACTCTCGGCAGCATTGCCGCATTCCTTCCGCCTCGTCCATGGCGGCATCGACCATATCCAGAACCAGCCGGTGGCGCGGTTCTTCATCGCCGTTCCCGCGCGCGACCCCGCGCTTGCCGGAAAGGTCGAACAATTCCTGACGGCCCGGTCCGCCCGGGTGGAGGTGCTTGGTTGTGACACCGATCATGCTTGAACTGCTTGTTCGCTCCCTTTGGGAGACGATCCTGATGACCCTCGCCTCGGGATTGATCTCGCTCGTCGCCGGCCTGCCGCTCGGCCTGGCCCTGGTTGCGACGGCGCGCGGCGGCATCGCCGAAAACATCTGGATCAATCGCGTGCTCGGCGCAGTCATCAACGGCTTTCGCTCGATACCCTTCATCATCCTGCTGGTGGCGCTGATCCCGCTGACGCGGCTGATCGTCGGCACCGCGCTCGGCACCTGGGCGGCCATCGTGCCGCTCGCCATCGCTGCAACGCCCTACTACGCCCGCATCGCCGAAGTATCGCTGCGCGAGGTCGACCGCGGGCTGATCGACGCCGTGCGCGCCATGGGCGGCAACCGCTGGACGATCATCCGAGAGGTGCTGGTGCCTGAAGCGCTGCCGGGCATCGTCGCCGGTTTCACCGTCACGCTGGTAACGCTGATCGGCGCCTCGGCCATGGCCGGCGCGATCGGCGCTGGCGGCCTCGGCGATCTCGCCATCCGCTATGGCTATCAGCGTTTCGAAACCAGTGTGATGATCGCGGTGGTGGCCGTCCTCATCGTGCTCGTCTGCAGCATCCAGTGGCTTGGCGACCGGCTCGTCGCCGGGCTGGACCACCGATAAGTCAGCGCCGGAACTGGGCGGCGGGGTGAGCGGCGGGCAACCTGCCGTTCCCGCCGCCGAAAAGCTTCTGCCGCAAGGATCCTGCAGCATAGTCCGTCTTGAAGACGCCGCGCTCCTGCAGCACCGGCACCACCAGCTCGACGAAATCGCGCAGGCTTTCCGGCGCCACTGTCCGCGCCAGATTGAAGCCGTCGATGCCACCCTCTTCTATCCATGTCGCGAGACGATCGGCGATCTGTTCCGGCGAACCCACCATCGGCTTCATCCGGCTGCCGAGCACCATCTGGTCGATGATGTCACGCAGCGTCACCGGCTTTGGCGCCTGTTTCGTGATGGCCGCAAGTGCGGACTGATTGGCGTTGGTCGAACTCTGGTCGATGACGTCGTCCAATCCATACTTGGAAAAGTCGATGCCTGTCGAAGCGGAGTAGTGCGCAAGCGAAGCCTCGACGCTCGCATGACGGCGATAATCCTCCAGTCTGTCCCGTGCTTCCTTCTCCGTCCGGCCGACGACGATGGTGATCAGGCTCAGGATCTTCAATGCGTCGGCGCCGCGGCCGAATTCCTCCGCCTTCGCCCGCAGCGCATCGACGGTCGGCTTGGCCGCCCTGGGATTCGGCCCGGCAATGAAGACGCATTCGGCGTGGCGTGCAGCGAAATCCTGCCCGCGTGCCGAGGCGCCGGCCTGGAAGAGCAGGGGCGTGCGCTGCGGCGATGGCTCGGAAAGATGAATGCCCTCCATCCGGTAATATTTGCCGTCGTGACGAACAGAGCGCACTTTGGAGGGATCGGCAAAGACGCCGCCCGCCTTGTCGCGCAGCACCGCATCGTCGTCCCAGCTCCCTTCCCAGAGCTTGTAGAGGATCTCGAGATATTCTTCGGCTGCGTCGTAACGCGCATCATGTTCCGGCAGCTTGTCGAAACCCATGCTGCGGGCGGCACTGTCGAGATAACCGGTGACGATGTTCCAGCCGATCCGTCCCTTGGTCAGGTGGTCGAGCGTCGACATCCGCCGCGCCAGCAGGAAGGGTGGCTCATAGGTCGTGTTGACGGTGACGCCGAAACCCAGATGTTTGGTGACATAGGCCATCGCCGAAATCGGGATCATCGGATCATTGACCGGGATCTGCGCGCCCGTCTCGATGACAGGCGACGGGCTACCCTTGTAGACATCGTAGACACCGACGATGTCGGCCAGGAAGATGCCGTCCAGCTTGCCGCGTTCGGCGGTCGTGGCAAACTCCGTCCAGTAGTCGAGATCGGTATAAT
Source organism: Rhizobium aouanii (assembly GCF_037002925.1). Classification (NCBI taxonomy): domain Bacteria; kingdom Pseudomonadati; phylum Pseudomonadota; class Alphaproteobacteria; order Hyphomicrobiales; family Rhizobiaceae; genus Rhizobium; species Rhizobium aouanii. Next base: position 136,965 of record NZ_JBAMYD010000013.1, on the reverse strand, counting down.
GCGCTGAGCGGTCGCGCGGATGCGTCCACAGACCGTGGTTGATATGCCCGACGCAGTTCATGTCGAAGGCATAGATCTGCATGGTCTTCATGAGGCGGTTCCCAAAGCCGGCAATAGAAATCAAGGATTTGCCGCATTAATTATCCTGGAGCATGATGCCGAAACGGTGAGCGGTTTTCGGACGACATCATGCTCTAACTATATAATGTAGAACAGGATTCAGATTTTAGGCCGGCTCGGCCTAAAATCATCCTCTTCGGGCTCTATCGCATGAGGAGCCTGTGAAATGGTAGGGTGGGGATGAAAAAAGCCGGAGGAAACGCATGACGAAGAAGACGCTGTCGGATTGGACGGAGCTTGCGCAAAAGGAACTGCGCACCTCGCCCGAAACGCTGACCTGGCAGACACCGGAAGGCATTGCCGTCAAGCCGCTCTATACGGCCGAGGATCTCGATGGCGCCGGGCACCTTGGTTCGCTTCCCGGCTTTTCGCCTTTCACCCGCGGCCCGCGCGCGACGATGTATGCCGGCCGGCCCTGGACGATCCGCCAATATGCAGGATTCTCGACGGCAGAGGAATCGAACGCCTTCTATCGCCGCAATCTCGCCGCCGGCCAGAAGGGCCTGTCGGTCGCCTTCGATCTTGCCACCCACCGCGGTTATGACAGCGATCATCCGCGCGTCGAGGGCGATGTCGGTAAGGCGGGTGTGGCAATCGACAGCGTCGAGGACATGAAGATCCTGTTCAACGGCATTCCGCTCGGCGAAATGTCGGTGTCGATGACCATGAACGGCGCCGTCATCCCGATCCTCGCCTCCTTCATCGTGGCCGGCGAGGAGCAGGGCGTTTCACGCGCCGAGCTCTCGGGGACCATCCAGAACGACATCCTCAAGGAGTTCATGGTCCGCAACACCTATATCTATCCGCCCGAACCATCGATGCGGATCGTTGCCGACATCATCGAATATACCGCAAGGGAAATGCCGAAATTCAACTCGATCTCGATCTCCGGCTATCACATGCAGGAGGCCGGCGCGACGCTGGTGCAGGAACTCGCCTTTACGCTGGCCGACGGTCGCGAATATGTCAGGGCGGCGATCGCCAAGGGCCTCAATGTCGATGATTTCGCCGGCAGGCTCTCCTTCTTCTTCGCGATCGGCATGAACTTCTTCATGGAGGCGGCAAAGCTTCGCGCCGCCCGCCTGCTTTGGACCCGCATCATGGAGGAGTTCCAGCCGAAGAAGGCCTCGTCGTTGATGCTGCGCACCCATTGCCAAACCTCCGGCGTCTCGTTGCAGGAACAGGATCCTTATAACAACATCATCCGCACCGCTTTCGAGGCGATGTCGGCCGTGCTCGGCGGCACGCAGTCGCTGCATACCAACTCCTTCGACGAGGCAATCGCGCTGCCGTCGGAATTTTCCGCGCGCATCGCCCGCAATACGCAGCTGATCCTGAGCCACGAAACCGGCGTCACCAAGGTGGTCGATCCGCTGGCAGGCTCCTATTACCTCGAGAGCCTGACGAAGGAGCTTGCCGACAAAGCCTGGGCGCTGATCGAGGAGGTGGAAGCGCTCGGCGGCATGACGAAGGCCGTCAATGACGGCCTACCGAAACGGTTGATCGAGGAAGCGGCCGCGCGCCGCCAGGCAGCCGTCGACAAGGGCGAAGAGGTCATCGTCGGCGTCAACCGCTACAGGCTGGACAACGAGCAGCCGATCGACATTCTGGAGATCGACAATAGCGCGGTGCGCAAAGCGCAAATCAGACGTATCGAGGAAACCAAGCGGCGCCGCGATGGCGGAACCGTGCGCGAGACCCTGGCGGCCCTGGCCGAGATCGCACAGAGCGGCAAGGGCAACCTGCTGGAAGCCGCCATTGAGGCCGCGCGGGCCCGCGCCACGGTCGGCGAGATATCGGATGCGATGCGCGATGCCTTCGGCGACCATGCCGCCACGCCTGTGGTGATCAAGGGCGTCTATGGCCAGGCGTATGAAAATGAGCCGGAACTCGCCGTGCTCAAGACTCGTATGACGGAGGTGACGGAAGCCATGGGGCACCGGCCGAAGATCATGGTCGCCAAGCTCGGTCAGGACGGACACGACCGAGGCGCCAAGGTGATCGCCTCGGCCTTCGGCGATATCGGCTTCGATGTGCTCGCCGGTCCTCTCTTCCAGACACCGGAGGAAGCCGCCGGCGTCGCGCTCAGCGAAAAGGTCAATGTCGTCGGCGTCTCGTCATTGGCGGCCGGTCACAGGACGTTGCTACCACAGCTGATCGACAGGCTGAGGGAACAGGGCGGTGGTGATATCATTGTCGTCTGCGGCGGTGTCATCCCGCGTCAGGACTATGAATTTCTGCATGAACACGGCGTTGCAGCCGTGTTCGGCCCGGGAACGAACGTTCTCGAGGCGGCAAACTCCGTCCTCGATCTGCTGCAGGGCAGGCGGCGAAACCAGTAGTTTAGAGCAGTCCGCGCTTTGCCAGATTGCTCATCAGCGCCGAAATGCCGAAGGTCCAGGGCGGGCATTCGGTGGAAAGGCGCACGGTGTTGACGAGGGCGCCGAGGCCTGCCGAGGAAATCTCGACGACATCGCCGATCTTGTGGGTGAAGCCTTGCTTCGGCGCGTCGCGGTCCTGCGTCGGCGCAAACAACGTGCCGAGGAAAAGCATGAAACCGTCAGGATATTGATGATGGGCGCCGACCGTCTGCTTGACGAGATCGGTCGGGTCGCGGCTGATCTGTGACATCGAACTCTTGCCATGCAGCACGAAACCGTCCTGGCCGGTAACTTTTAGGTCGAGTTCGGCCTTGCGTACATCATCCAGGCTGTAATCGGCATCGAACAGGCGGATGAAAGGACCGATCGAGCAGGAGGCGTTGTTATCCTTGGCCTTGCCGAGCAACAGTGCCGAGCGGCCCTCGACGTCGCGCAGATTGACGTCGTTGCCGAGCGTCGCGCCCTTGATTTCGCCGCGGCTATTGACCGCGAGCACGACTTCCGGCTCGGGATTGTTCCAGGTCGAGATCGGATGCAGGCCGACATCGGCACCCCAGCCGACGGAGGAGAGCACCGGCGCCTTGGTGAAGACTTCGGCGTCCGGCCCGATACCGACCTCGAGATATTGCGACCACATGCCTTCGTCGATCAGCGCCTGCTTGACCTTGGCCGCCTCCGGCGAACCGGCCTTCAGATTGGTGAGGCTGCCGCCGATCAGCGTGCTGACCCGCTCACGGATCGAGGCGGCGCGTTCCGGACTGCCGGCCGCCTTCTCCTCGATGACGCGCTCGATCATCGACTGGGCGAAAGTGACGCCGCAGGCCTTGACTGCCTGCAGGTCGACGGGCGCCAGGAGATACGGGCGCGTTTGATCCGGAGCTCCGGTACTGTTGGCGGCGATGTCCGCCAGCGAGCCAACCGCCTTGCCACTTGCGGCGCGGACGAAGGCGGCGGCATCCTGCCGCTCGAGCAGGGCGCTCAGCGTCGGCGCCTCGCGCGACGTGATGTCGACGAGCATACCCTCGCGCAACATCACAATGCTCGGTCCCTGCACTTCGGGATTCCAGATACGACCGACAAAAAGACCATCCGAAGTGGCGACATCGAGCAGAGGTTGAGACATGGTGATCTTCCGTCACAGGCGAGCGGGAGCGCTCTTCAAAACATTGCGGGGTGTTGCCGCCCTCCAGCCCGGCGGCAGCCGAAATCGATCACATTCATGGAGATGGGGCAAGATGCGTCGGGGAAAAAGACTTTCGCCTGATCGGGTCAAGCGGCGGTCTTCCTCGGGAATCCAATTGCAAAAGCCCACAAAATAACTATTTAGATACAAAATTACTGTTAAATTTCAAATATTTATATACAGGCCGTGCCGATTTTGCCCTCCATCTCACCTTGACAGGAGCCGGCTTTCGTTATCTGTTTTGCCCAACATGGAGGAAGGCTGTCGTCAGGCGGCCACACGAAAATCCCAGGAGGATATTGCAGCGATGTTGAGATTTGCCGTCGTCGGAATCGACCATGGGCATACGTTCGATCACGTGAAGGGATTGCTGGCCGCAGGCGGCGAGTTTGTCGGCTATTGCCCGCAGACCTCGGTGCCGGCATTGCGCGAGGCCTTCGAGAAGACCTATCCCGACGCGCCGCAGATCGACCGGGAAAAGCTGTTCGACGATCCGTCGATCGACGCCATCTGCATCTCGGCGATCCCGCGCGATCGCGCCGGTCTCGCCATCCGTGCGATGAAGGCCGGCAAGGACGTGATGACCGACAAGCCCGGCGTGACGACCTTCGCCCAGCTTGAGGACGTCAAGAAGACCGTTGCCGAGACCGGCAAGATCTTCTCGATCTGCTTTTCCGAGCGCCACTGCGTGCGCTCCGCGGTCAAGGCCGGCAAGCTCGTCGCCGAAGGCGCAATCGGCAAAGTGATCCAGACGCTCGGCGTCGGCCCGCACCGGCTTCAACTGCCGACCCGGCCGGACTGGTTCTTCGATCCCGAAGCCTTCGGCGGCATCATCGTCGATATCGCTTCGCACCAGGTCGACCAGTTCCTGTTCTATACCGGCTCGACCACAGGCGAGGTCATTGCCAGCTCGATCGGCAATTTCGGCATGCCCGACAAGCCCGCCTTCGAGGATTTCGGCGAAGTGCTTCTGCGCTCCGACAAGGCGGCGGGCTATGTCCGTGTCGACTGGTTCACGCCGGAGGCGCTGCCGACCTGGGGTGACGGGCGCCTGACCATCCTCGGCACCGAAGGCTACATCGAACTGCGCAAATATATCGATATTGCCGGCCGGCCAGGCAAGGATCACCTCTTCCTGGTCAACGGCAAGGAAATGACCCATATCGATTGCAGCGGCGAAAAGCTCGATTATTTCGACGCTTTCACCGCCGACGTCGGCAACCGCACACAGACGGCGATGACCCAGGATCACGTTTTTGAAGTCTGCCGTCTTTCGCTCGAAGCCCAGGCGAAAGCCGCGCGCATCGGCGCTCGCTGAGGAGGATATCATGACCAGAAAATTGCGCGTCGGTGTCATCGGCGCAGGCATCGCTGCGCGGCATCTGGCCGGCTTCGGCTGGAACAAGGAGCTTTTCGAAGTCCCCGTGCTCTGCTCGCTCGACGAGGAACGCGGCAGGGCGCTGTGCGAGGAGTACGACATTGGCGAATACACGCAGGATGCGGATGCGCTGTTTGCCCGTGACGATCTCGACATCATCGACATTTCGACGCCGCCGAGCTCGCATTTCGAACTTTGCCGCAAGGGCATCGAATCCGGCAAACACGTGATCTGCGAGAAGCCGCTCTTCGGCTCGATCGCCGAGGTCGACGAGATGGGGCGCATCCTCGATCGTTACCCCGGCAGGAAGCTGATGCCGATCTTCCAGTATCGTTACGGTTCCGGCCTGCAGAAACTGAAACTGCTGATCGAGCGCGGCCTGGCCGGCAAGCCGTTCCTGACGACGATCGAGACACATTGGTGGCGCGGCCCGGATTATTATGCCGTGCCATGGCGCGGCAACTGGGCGAGCGAACTCGGCGGCGGCCTTCTCGGCCACGCCATCCACGCCCATGACGTGCTGAATTATGTACACGGTCCCTGCGCCGAGGTGTTTTCCTATGGCGCCACGCTGGTTAATCCGATCGAGGTCGAGGATACAGCAGCCCTTTCGGTGAAGATGCGGAATGGCTCGCTGGCGACGCTGTCGATGACGCTCGGCTCGCGCAAGGAGATCTCGCGGTTGCGCTTCTGCTTCAATGACCTCGTCGCCGAAAGCATCATCGAACCTTATACGATGGGCCGTGATCCGTGGACGTTCGTCGCCGGGACAGAGGAACACCAGGCGCGGATCGACGAAGTGCTCGCCGCCTATGTGCCTGGCGAGGATGGCTACACCCGTCAGTTCGAGCTCTTCCACAAGGCGATCGTCGAGGACACCGACCCACCGGTGACATTGCAGGATGCCCGCAATTCGCTGGAACTGGTAACGGCCGCCTATTTCTCGCAGCGAACCGGACAACCGACGCCGATGCCGATCGCCGCCGATCATCCGCTCTATCGCTCCTGGCTGCCGGCAGGGGAATGGCGTGCTGCGGCCACCGTCTGAATCGGGAAGGGCGCTCCGATGCTGAAATCCTTCGAGCATGTCGGCATGACGGTCAGCGACATGGACCGCACCGTCGATTTCTACTGTGGCCTGCTCGGCCTCAGCCTCGTGCTGCGCAAGACGATGGCGAATGGCATGCAGGTCGCGTTCCTCGATGCAGGCGGCGGCATGCTGGAGGTCTTTGCGCCGCCCGGCGGCGCGTCGAGAGCGGTCGACGTGCCTGACGATACGGCCGGCGTCCGCCACCTCACCTTTCATTTCGACAGTGTCGACGAGGCCTTCGCCCGCCTTGAACAGGCGGGCGTCGAGATCAAGGAGCGGCCGCGCTTCGCCGTCCACTCCGAGATGCTGAACAAGATCGCCTTCGTTCGCGATCCCGACGGCATCATCGTCGAGCTTGCCGAACGCTCTCAGAGCCGCCAGGGCTGACGCCGGCGCCGCCGATCGCTTCGCTGCGGGCGATCAGACCGTCCTGCAGCAGATCGATCAGGCGCCGGATGAGCTTTGCCGCCATGCAAGGCTCTCCTCAGCTCGCCAGCTTGGCGCTGATATAGTTGCGCCAGCCGCCAAGCGCGGTGATTTCCTCGGCACCTTTCACCGCATGGGCCTCGCAGACGAAGCCGGAGACGCTGGAACCGTCTTCGAGCGTGAGCTTACCGATGCCGAGGGGTGCCGGAATCTTCTGGACGAACCTGCCGAAAGCATCGGCCGGCAGTGCCCAGACCTCGACCTCCAGCCCCTGACCCTTATGGCCGGGTTCGCGCAGCAGCCCCGGTTTCGCTGGTGTGGTATTGGGCAGAACGAAGAGGCGATAATCGCTGGCCGTGCGGCAGGTCTTGACCAGACGCCCGCCCGAGCCTGCCAGTTCGTGATTGAGCGGCATGCCGGTCAGATGCGCACCGACGACCGCGATTTCGATGAAACCGTCATCGCCAGGCACGACACGACTTGCTTCGGGGATCGCCGCCTGCCGATCGATGCCCATGCCGGAACCTGCCGCGCGGTGCAGCGCATCGGCAAGTGGGGCCAGCGCATCGTCGGTGAAGGCGGGCGCGATGACGGTGACGCCACCCGGCAGGCCGTCTTTGCCGAAACCGGCCGGAACGGCGATCGCTGCGCAATCGAGCAGGTTGACGAAATTGGTGTAGCGGCCGAGGCGGCCGTTGAGCACGACGGGATTGGCCAGCATGTCCGCAACGGTGTAGGTGGTCGGTGCGGTCGGTAGCAGAAGCACGTCGGCCTTTTCCCATTCGGCCTCGGTCTTGCGGCGCAACTCCTCCAGCCGGTATCGGCCGTTAAAAGCCTCGACCGCGGTCTTGCCCTTGGCGCCTTCGATAATCCCCCGCACCGTCGGGTCGAAATCGGCCGCGTTCGTTGCGAGGAAGGTCTCGACCGCCGCCAGGCGTTCGGCGACCCACGGCCCGTCATAGAGAAGGGCGGCGGCCTCGCGGAATGGCGCGTAGTCGAACGGCACGATGGTTGCGCCGAGTGCTCTGGCCCGCTCGATCGCCTGATCGTAGAGCGCCTCCACCTCCTTGTCGCCGAAGAACTCCCGCTCGGCATCGGTCAGGACGCCGATGCGCAAGCCCGACACCGGCAGGTTCGCCGGTTTGGCGCGACGCGAGAAAGCATCGGCGGCATCGAAGCCTTCGGCGACCTTGCGGATCGCGACGCCGTCGCCGACGGTAGCGGCGAAGATCGTGATGCAGTCGACGCTCTTGCAGGCCGGTATGGCGCCGGTATTCGGCAAGAGACCCGGCGTCGGCTTGATGCCGACCAGATTATTGAAGGCGGCCGGCACGCGGCCGGAGCCCGCCGTATCGGTGCCGAGCGCGAAGGCCGCGAGGCCGGAGGCGACCGTGACCGCCGATCCGGAACTCGAACCGCCGGAGATATAGGCCGCATCGAAGACCGAACGCGGCGCGCCATAGGGCGAGCGCGTGCCGTTGAGGCCGGTTGCAAACTGGTCGAGATTGGTCTTGCCGATGATGATGGCGCCGGCCGCCTTCAAACGGGCAACGACGGTGGAGTCCGCCTCCGGCCGATACGCATAGGCCGGGCAGGCCGCGGTCGTCGGCAGGCCGGTGGCATCGATATTGTCTTTCACGGCGAAGGGAACCCCCCAGAGCGGCAGACTGTTTGCCTCAGGCGCGCGTGCCATCAGGGCTTTTGCGGCAGCGCGCAGCTCCTCGTCCGGCACCGGCGTGATGAAGATTGCCGGATCTTTCGAGACGGCACGCCGCGCGATCACCTCTTCGATGGCGTCGAGCGGCGTCAGGCCGGATTGATAGGCGGCGCGAAGGCTTGAGAGATCGAGGATCGTCGGCAGCATGTCAGCATTCCTCCAGAACGACGATGATATCGCCGGCTTTGACGTTTCTTCCCGGGCCAGCGCGCAGATCGCGGACGCGGCCTGCCGCATGGGCGGTGACGTTGATTTCCATTTTCATCGATTCGATGATGGCAAGTGTATCGCCGGCCGCAACCGAGGCACCCGGCTCGACCAGCAATTTCCAGATATTGCCGGGCACGGCGCTGGCAACCCCGAAGCAGCCGTCGGGAATATCCCCATCCGGACTTTCGCCCGTGCCTTCGTCGGTGACGAAGCTGTCGAGCCCGGCTTCCTCCCAGCGCTGGCGCTCAGTATCGAAGGCGGCCTGCTGTGTTGCCTTGAAACGGCCGATCGACGCCGCGTTAGCCTGCAATTCCCTCTCATAGGCGGCATAGGAGAATTCCGTTTCCTCGATCCTGATCGGATAGCCGCCATGCGGGAAGGCGGCGCGCGCCTCCGTCAATTCCTGATTACTAACAGGGAAGAAACGGATCTGGTCGAAGAAGTTCAGCAGCCAAGGTTTTCCCTTGGCAAAGGCCGGCGTCTCCCGCCAAGTGTTCCAGACCTGAATAGTGCGGCCAAAGAGCTGGTAGCCGCCCGGTCCTTCCATGCCATAGATGCACATATAGGCGCCGCCGATGCCGACCGCATTTTCCGGCGTCCAGGTGCGGGCGGGATTGTATTTCGTCGTTACGAGACGGTGGCGCGGATCGGTCGGGGTCGCAACCGGCGCGCCGAGATAGACATCGCCGAGTCCCAGCACGAGGTAGCTGGCATCAAAGACGATATCGCGGACCGCCTGTTCGTCGGGAAGACCGTTGATGCGGCGGATGAACTCGATATTCGACGGGCACCAGGGCGCATTCGGGCGCACCAGCTCCTGATATTTGCGCATGGCAAGTTCCGCATCCGGATCGTTCCAGGACAGCGGCAGATGCACGATGCGGCTCGGCACCGTGACCTCCTGGGCTGCCGGAAGCGTCGCCTCGATCTCGCAGAGCAGCCCCAGCAGGCGCCGGCGCGTCAACTGCGTGCCGTCATAATGGATCTGCAGGGAACGGATGCCGGGGGTAAGGTCGACGATGCCGGGAAGGCGAGCCTCGATGACCGCCTGCATCAGCAGATGCACCCGCAGCCGAAGCGCGATATCAAGCGTCATCGGCCCGTATTCGACGAGCAGGTTGTCGTCGCCCTGGCGGCGATAGACGACCGCAACCGGTCCGTCCTCGCTGGTGCCGACGATCGGCGAACCCGTCTCTTCCGCGACCCGCCGTACCGCTGGACCAGCGACCGGGTCTTCCGGCCGCACGACTGCATGAAAACGGATGCGGTCGCCGGGCTTGAACTGGCCCATCTTCCACTGCTCGTCGCGGGCAATCACCACCGGGCAGACGAAGCCGCCAAGGCTCGGACCGTCAGGACCGAGAATAATCGGCATGTCGCCGGTGAAATCGATCGCCCCGATCGCATAGGCATTGTCGTGCAGGTTGGAGGGGTGCAGCCCCGCCTCGCCGCCGTCGCTGCGCGCCCAAACCGGGGCCGGACCAATGAGCCGCACACCGGTGCGGGCGCTGTTGAAATGCACTTCGTAGGCCGTCGAGAACAGCGTCTCGATATCGTTATCCTCGAAGAAATCTGGCGCGCCGTGCGGGCCGTAGAGCACGCCGACATCCCATTCGCGCGTCAAGGCGGCGGGCTCCGTCGCGGGTATCACCGGTTCGGTCGGCACGTGGCGGGCAAAATGCAGCACATGTCCCGTCTTCAGCGTACCGGTGGCGTTGCCGCCGAACTGGCCGAGGCCGAAGGTCGCGCGTGAACCGAGCACAACGGGTGCGGCAAAACCGCCGGCGACGGCGAGGTAGGCCCGCTGTCCTGGTCCTTCGATCGTACCAATCGACAGAACCTGACCGGCGCGGATCAGTACTGGCGCATCGTGCGGCAACTTTATGCCGTCGCATGTCATCGCCATCCGGGCGCCGGCAAGCGCGATCGTCTGGTCGGCATAAAACCGCAATGTCGGGCCGGAAACCGTCAGTTCGAGCGCAGCCGTCACGTCGGCATTGCCGACCAGCCGGTTGGCATGGCGGAAGGAGCGTTCGTCCATCGGACCGCTTGGCGGCACGCCGACATGCCAGAGGCCGAGCCGGCCCGGCAGTTCCTGGATGCTTGACTGCGCGCCAGGCGCGAGAATCTCGACGACATCCGGAATGAAGGCGAAGTCGCGTAGCGCCGTCGTCGCCACCTTGGCGCCGGCAAGCAATTCGGAAGCGGCGATAGTTCTCAAATAATCGAGATTGGTCTCGATGCCCGATATCGAGGTTTCGGCAAGTGCTGCCTTCAGCTTCTCGATTGCTGCCGGCCGGTCTTTCGCCGCCACAATCAGCTTGGCAAGCATCGGATCGTAGAAGGGCGTCACCTCGGTTCCCGTCTCGATCCAGCCGTCGACGCGAGCATTGTCAGGGAAGACGACCTCGGTCAGCAGGCCGGCACTCGGGCGGAAATCGGCATGCGGCATCTCGGCATAAACACGCACCTCGATCGCCGCACCCTTCGGCGTCAGGCCCCTAGCCCCCGAGAGCACGTCCTCGCCGGCCGCCTGCCGGATCATCCATTCGACGATGTCGATGCCGAAAACGGCTTCCGTGACAGGATGCTCGACCTGAAGGCGGGTATTGACCTCAAGGAAATAGAATTCCTCGCGCTGGGGATCATAGATGAATTCGACGGTGCCGGCCGATTCATAAGAGACCGAGCGTCCCAAATCGACAGCCGCCTTGTGCAGCCGCGCCCGTATCTCCGCGGAAAGGCCAGGGGCAGGGGTCTCCTCGACCACTTTCTGGTTTCGCCGCTGCAGCGAGCAGTCGCGTTCGCCGAGCGCAATCACTCCACCCTTGCCGTCGCCGAAGATCTGCACCTCGACATGGCGCGCTTCGGCAACGAAGCGCTCGATATAGACGCGCGCATCGCCGAAGCTGGCGCGCGCGGTGCGCTGCACGCTTTCAAAGGAGGCCGTGAGGCCTGCTGCATCGGCGCAGAGCTGCATGCCGATCCCGCCGCCGCCAGCCGTGCTCTTCAGCATGACGGGATAACCGACGGTTTCTGCGGCCGAAAGCGCCTCTTCGACGCTTTGCAAGAGATCGGTGCCGGGCAGCAGCGGCACGCCGCTCGCTTTCGCCAGTTCGCGCGCCGTGTGCTTCAGGCCGAAGGCCGAGAGATGTTTCGGCCGCGGGCCGATGAAGGCGATACCCTCGGCGGCGAGCCGCTCGGCAAAGCCGATATTCTCCGACAGGAAGCCGTAACCTGGGTGAACGGCCTCAGCGCCCGTCGCCTTGCAGGCGGCGATGACGGCATCGACGTTCAAGTAGCTTTCCGCAGCGGGCGCCGGACCGAGGCGGACGGCCTCGTCGGCGGTCAGCGCCGGCATCGAGAAGCGATCGGCATCGGAGTAGACGGCGACCGAGGCGATGCCCATCCTCTTCAATGTCCGGATAACCCGAATGGCGATTTCGCCGCGATTGGCGATAAGGACCTTGGTGAACATCGATCAGTCCTCGCCGTCCCAGATCAGCACCCGGATCGGCGTCGGATCGAAGCCGTTACAGGGATTGTTGATCTGCGGGCAGTTGGAGATGACGCAGAGAACGTCCATCTCCGCCATCAGCTCGACGTAGTCGCCCGGCGCGGAAATGCCGTCGACAATGGTCATCTCGCCGTTCGGCTTGATCGGCACGTTCATGAAGAAATTGATGTTCGGCACGATGTCGCGCTTGCTCATGCCGTGCTTGGTCACCTCGATCACGAAATTGTCGCGGCAGGCATGCAGGTATTTCGTGCCGTGGCCGAAACGCACCGTGTTGCTTTCGCAGGAGCAGGCGCCGGCTGATGTATCGTGCCGGCCGCAGCTGTCGGCCGTCATGACAAGCATGACGTTGCCTTCGTTCGAGATGATCTTCGTGCCGGTGCCGATATAGGCGCCACCTTGCGCCCGCATCGTATCCTGGTTGGAATAACGCTCGGCAAAGTCATCGGCGCGATAAAATAGCGTATCGATTGCCTGCTGGCCGTAGCTGTCCTCGATGCGGATGGTCTGGCCCTTGCGCACGATGCCGGACCACGGCGCTTCGGCCGGGATGAAATGGTCCTGCACGGCGTTTTTGAGGCTGCGCGAAGCTGAAGTCTTGGTGAAATCGGTCATCGTCATCCCCCTCAGGCCAGCATCGAAGCGTTGTTCTCGAAGCCGCGAAGGGCTTCGGCGGTTGCCGTGTGCGAGAGGTCGTCGGCTGCAGGCGCAGGCGCACGAAAGCGCGTGACGATCACCGGCTTCGGCGCATAGACCGGGTCGGGATCGAGCGGATGCGGGCAATTCGAGAGGCCGACGATCATGTCCATCTCGGCGCGCAGCTCGGCATAATCACCGCTGTTGGAAAGCTTGCCGCGCCAGTGGAAGCCACCGTCATCATCGACGCGGACGGGAGCGAAGAGATTGAGAATCCCAGGGATATCGCGCCTGGTGAGGCCGAGCTTGCCGGCGACGAGCACGAAATTGTCGCGGGTGTTGCGGGTCTTGACGCCAGGATATTTTGCAGCGTTCGAAGCTGCCGTCGAGCCGCCCATCAGGCAGTCATGGGCGCCGGAACTATCCTCGATCAGCGAAAACATCACCCGGCCCATATCCGAGAAGATGACGCGGCCCTTGCCGAGGGCGGTTGTCCACTGCACCTTGACCGTATCGACGAGATTGAGCCGTTCGCTGGTGTCGGCAGAGTTCCAGGCGACGAGCGCCACGGTCGATCCGCCTTCGCCCTGATCGATGCGGAGAGCCTCGCCGCGCTTCAGCGCGGTCGACCAGTACCAGCCGCCGGGGATGGTTTCCTGATGGATGATCGCAGCCGCATCGATGGCGGGGGCGGGAAGGGGGCTCGGCGCCGGCAGGGCCTTTGGGGCAAATTCCAGCCCCCTCTTCTGATGTTCCTCGTAGCGCTGCCGGTTGGCGGCAATTTCTTCGGGCGAACGTCTGACATGCATCATGGTTTTTCTCCTGACGGACTGGAAGCCAGGTCGTCCCGGCAAAGGCCCAGAGAAATGACCGGGCCGTCCCGGTCGGGGCTGAAGATGGAGGGCGCGCCGGCAAGCCTGGGCGGCCAGATGGAAATGTCCTTGGTGATCGTCGCGCCATAGCGCTCCTTTTCCTCCGGGCGGTCGCGCTTGCGCTCGAAGGCGACGACGCGCGTTGCCAGCGTGAAGGCCTCCCGCATGTCGTGCGTCACCATGACGACGGTCATCTGCGTTTCGTGCCAGAGGCGCTTCATCAAGGTGTGGATTTCGGCGCGGATGCCGGGGTCGAGCGCGCCGAAAGGCTCGTCGAGCAGCAGCACTTTCGGCTCCATGATCAGGGCCTGCGCCAGCGCCAGGCGCTGCTGCATGCCGCCTGATAGTTGCGCCGGATATTTGTCCTCGGCGCCGGAAAGGCCGACTTCGGCAATCAGCCGCCGGGCTTCGTCGATGGCGTCGCGGCGGGCGGCGCCGAAAAGCTTGGCCTTGTAACGGGACGCCGAGAGTTCCCGCCCGAGCAGCACGTTTCCGAGGACGGTCAGATGCGGGAAGACGGAGTAGCGCTGGAAGACGACGCCGCGATCCGGCCCCGGCTCCTGGGGTAGGGCTTGCCCGTCGAGCAGGATCGTTCCTCGCGTCGGCCGCTCCTGGCCGAGCAGCATGCGCAGGAACGTCGACTTGCCGCAGCCGGACGGGCCGACAAGGGCGACGAAGGCGCGCGAAGCGACGGTCAGCGACACATCTTCGAGGACGATCTGGTCGCCATATTCCTTCCAGACCTTTTCGATCACCAGCTCGCTCATGCCTGCTTCTCCAGCTCAGACCAGGGGAAGACAGCAATGCGGATGCGATCGAGGATATAATTCATGATCACAGCGAGCAGCGTGATCCAGACGACATAGGGAAAGATGATGTCCATCGAGAGATAGCGGCGGACGAGGAAGATGCGGTAGCCGAGACCGGAATCCGACGAGATCGCCTCGGCCGCGATCAGGAACAGCCAGGCAGGGCCGAGCTGAAGTCTGAGGCAAGTGATCAGCCGCGGCAGGATCTGCGGCAGCACCACACGAAGGCCGATCTGCCAGGAGGAACCACCGAGCGTTTCAGCCTTGACGATCTGTTCGCGCGGCAGCTCCAGCGCCTTCAGCGCAAGGTCGCGGATCATCGTCGGCGCAACGCCGATGACGATCAGCGCAATCTTCGAGGCTTCTCCGAGCCCCATGGCAATGAAGAGGATCGGCAGCAGCGCCAGCGGCGGCACCATCGAGATGACGGCGACGAAGGGGGAGAGCAGCGCCCGGAGATAAGGCAGCATGCCGATCAGCATGCCAATCACGAGCGCCGTGATGGTCGAAATGCCGAGGCCGGCGAGCAGCCGGATGAGGCTCGCGCCCGTATCGGACCAGAGCAGATATTGACCGGTGCGCGGATCGGCGATGAAGGCCAGGCGGTCGATCGCATCGGCAAAACCGGCAAGACCGGGCAGCAGCTTGTCGTTGGCGTTTTCCGCCAGCCGCGCCGCCGAGCCGAACGTGTAGGCAACGATCAGCAGCACGAAGGGCAGCAGCGTCAAGGCAAGCTGCGCGCCCCGGCTCGGCCTCGTGTTGATCCAGCGCATAGGGAAAGCTCCGCTGATGAAGGATGGCGGCGCGGTCCTGACCGCACCGCTGCTTTGACATCGCTCAGAGCGAACCGTCGGCGGCCGCCTTCATGTAGGTCTCGGTGAATCGCAGCTTGACGTTGCCGCTGTCGCCGAGAACCTTGCCGTCGGGCATTTCGATGCCGATGACGTCGGCGGACGGCGCGCCATTGCCGAGCAGGCCCTTTTCGAACAGGAAGTTGCGGACCAGATCCATCGTCTTCGGCAGGCCGTCCGAAGACGTGAAGGCAACGGCATCAGCCGGCTTGTCGAAAAGCTTGGTGACACCAAGCTGGGACTCGTAGCCCTTCAGATCGGTGCCGGATGCCGAGCCCATCGCCTCGCGGGCGGCCTTGCCGTCGGCGCTGTCGGCCGTCAGGAGAGCGGCCGTCTCATACCAGATGCCGGCGAGCGCCTTGCCGAAATTCGGATTGTCCTTCAGCACGCCTGTGTTGGCGACCATCAGGTCGATGATCTCGCCCGGCACCTGCGAGCTGTCGAAGACCTTCTTGGCCGTGGGATCCTCGAGAATGGTCGAGACCAGCGGATTCCAGGTAACGACGGCGGTGACATCTGCCGTCTTGTAGGCGGCGACCATATCGGCATCGGAGGTGTTGACCACTTTCACGTCGCGCTCGGTCAGCTTGATGCTTTCGAGCGCGCGGGCGAGCAGGTAGTGCGAGACGGAAAATTCGACGAGATTGACGTTCTGGCCCTTGATGTCGGCAAGGCTCGCTTTGTCCTTGAGGATCACGGCGTCATTACCATTCGAGAAGTCGCCGACGATGACCGCTGTGGTATCGACGCCGCCGGCGGCCGGGATCGACAGGCCGTCCATGTTGGTCAACGTCACGGCATCGAAGGCGCCTGCCGTATACTGGTTCATCGATTCGACGTAGTCGTTGAACTGGGTCACCTCGATCTTGATGCCGTATTTGTCGGCCCATTTCTTGACGATGCCGTGATCAGCAGCATAGCCCCAGGGCATCCAGCCGACATAGATCGACCAGGCAACCTTGAAGTCGGTCTTCTGTTCGGCCTTGGCGATGGAGCCGAGTCCGAGCGCCAGGGACGCCGTCAGTGCGGCAATCGATAGAATCTTCGAAAAAGTCTGCATTGAAATTCCCCTTTTGCTTTTCTTCAAAAGGGATCGGCAATGACCATCGTGCCGCCAATCCCTTGGCTTACGAGGTCTCCCGGGCTTTTGTCCCGCCGTGCACCCGGCGGGATGTCTCCCTCGCCGGTGGCAGCTCTCGGACCAGTCACGCTTTGCGACGCCGGAACCCTAGCCACCAACTCTACAAATATCGAAGCAAAGGGTGTGCCAATCTATAAACAATTGATTTCATTGAGGGGTGCGAAGGCATCAATTCTCTAGCAAACGCATAGTGCATGCACTTGCACAGAAAATGTGCGCATTCTGCCGCCACCTTAGGCGGCGGTTCTTTTTGCCCAGTTAAAAGCAGCAGGCGGACCACGCAGACACCGCGTTGCGACTCTATCTGGAGCTAGTTCCGAAAGGTCCCGGAAGGGATCGTCGTCACCAGCCGGATATCGCGGCGGAAATCCGACGGCGACATGCCGGCGATATGGCGGAAGGACTTGTTGAAGGCGCTGATCGAGCCGAAGCCGCTGTCCATCGCCACCTGCAGCACGTTGGCGCCCTCGCTCATCAGCATCGCCTGGGCGCGCGACAGCCGCAGCAGCGTCACATATTTGCTGAGCGTCATGCCGGTCGATCGCTTGAACAGGTTCATCGCATATTTCGGATGCAGGTCGGCGGCGCGGGCGATATCGACCGAATCGATGTCGTGCAGGAAATTGGCGGCGATGAAATCGCACATGCGCGCGACGCTGCGCGAGGAATGCGGATGCGGGTGATCGCCCTCGAGATTGATGGTCGCCTGCGACGTCATCGAATAAGGTTCGAGCGCGATCCGTTCGATGCGCAGCAGCAGCTCGTCGACGGCATGCTGGGCCTTGGCGGCTTCGCCGGAGTTGACGTAGCGGAACCAGCGGGTGAAGTTTTCGTTGTCGGCGGCATCCGTTGCCGAGGTCAGTAGCGTCTCACCCTTCATAAGCCGGCTGGAAACGCTGATCGGCAGGCGCAGCCGAAAAAAATAGACGAGCGGCAGATGAGCGCCGGCATAGAGCGAATCGTCCGAGGATTCGTCCATCTGATGCGGCTGGCCACCCCAGAAGAGGCACATTTCGCCGGCGTTCAGCCGGAATTCGTGATCGCTCATCCGGTAATGCACGGTGCCGCGCATCACGTAGTTGACCTCGACCTGCGCGTGCCAGTGCGGCATGGCCATAACAGGCGGATGGGCATGAAACATCTGCAGCGCTGTCGGCAAACCCTCGATGCTGCTCGCGCCGGGCTGATAGATTGCACGTGTGCCGACCTTACTTTCCGCCAAATTCATGTTCCCTTTTTAGGAGACACCCGCTCCCTTACAGATAGTCTAACCGCGTTCGTGAAAGATCGGCAATTGAAAAGGGAGGATTTTCAATGCGCTTCAAACTTCTCGCTGCGACCGCAGCTGTCGCAGTGCTTGCTTCCGGCTCCGCATACGCGCAGTCGGCCAATCTCACCATCTGGAGCTGGAATGTCGCCGCGTCGGCATTGAAGTCCACGCTTCCAGGCTTCAACAAACAGTTTCCCGATATCAAGATCACCGTCGAGGATCTTGGCAACAGTCAGGTCTTCGATAAGACGCTGGCTGCCTGCGCCGCTGGCGGCGACGGCTTGCCCGACATCGTCACCATCGAAAACTTCGAGGCCGAGATCTTCTGGAGCCGTTTCCCGGATTGCTTCGCCAATCTGAAGGAGCTCGGTTACACGGCCGACATTCAGGCGAAATTCCCTGAATTCAAGCGCACCGAGCTTGAGGTCGGCGACGTCGCCTATGCCATGCCGTGGGATTCCGGCCCTGTCGCCGTCTTCTATCGCCGCGATTTCTACGAAAAGGCCGGCGTCGACCCGAGCACGATCAATACCTGGGACGACTTTATTGCCGCCGGCAAGAAGATTTCCGCCGCCAACCCCGGCACCGTGATGGCGCAGGCGGACTTCAATGGCGACAGCGAATGGTTTCGCATGATCGCCAATGAACAGGGCTGCGGCTATTACTCGGCCGACGGCCAGAATATCACCATCAACCAGCCGGCCTGCGTCTCCTCGCTGCAAAAGGTGAAGGAAATGAAGGATGCCGGCACGCTGACGGCGGCCAATTGGGACGAAAAGATCCAGGCCAATACCGCCGGCAAGGCCGCGAGCCAGCTGTATGGCGGTTGGTATGAGGGCACCGTCCGCTCGACCTCGCCCGATCTCAAGGGCAAGTGGGGCGTCTACAAAATGCCGAGCCTGACGGCCGATGGCCCGCATGCCGCCAATCTCGGCGGTTCGTCGCTCGCTATTTCGGCGACCTCCGCAAATAAGGAAGCGGCCTGGAAATTCGTCAACTACGCCCTCGGCACGAATGAGGGTCAGGTGACCATGCTGAAGGAATTCGGTCTGGTGCCATCGTTGCTCTCGGCCGTACAAGATCCCTTCGTCAACGAACCGCAGCCTTATTGGGGCGGTCAGAAGGTCTGGGCCGATATCCTGGCGACGCTGCCGAAGATCGTGCCGAGCCGCGGCACCGCCTTCCAGAGCGATGCCGAAGCCATCTTCAAGGCGACGCAGACGAAGTTCTTCTCCGGCGGCTATCCCGATGCGAAGGCGGCTCTCGACGATGCCGCCAACCAGATCGCTTCGGCGACCGGCCTTCCGATCGCGCAGTGAATGACGAAGCCGGGCGCTTGGCGCGCCCGGCTTCCCCCCGCCGTGCGAGGCGGGCGACCATTCATTGGTTTTTGTGAGGAGGAGGCTCGATGCCGTTCAGAACCCGGAGCGCTTATGCGTTCCTCGCCCCTTATCTGCTGATCTTTGCCACCTTCTGGGTCTGGCCGATCATCAATTCGTTCCTGATTTCCTTTCAGAACACCCGCATCAACCCGTGGAAATATAGTTTCCAGGCCAATTGGGGCCGGCTCTTCTATGACCCGGCTTTTTACAACGCTCTCTACAATACGCTGATCATCCTGGTGATCCAGGTGCCTGTGATGATCGCGCTTGCGACCGTTATGGCCGTCATGCTCAATTCGCCGCTGCTGAAAGCGCGGCCGCTCTTCCGCTTCGCCTTCTTTGCGCCTGTCGTCGTCGGCGAGGTCGCCTATGCTGCCGTCTTCCGGCTGATGTTCAGCCTCGATTTCGGCATCATCAACAAGCTGATCTCGGCCGTCGGTCTCAGCCCGGTCTCCTGGTTCGACAATGCCAATGCCGCCATGGCGCTGATCATCCTCGCCGTCACATGGCGCTGGGCAGGCTACAACGCCATCATCATCCTCGCCGGCCTGCAGTCGATTCCCGATGATGTCTACGAGGCGGCGACGCTCGACCGGGTGAGCAAGGTCCAGCAGTTCTTCCACATCACCCTGCCACTCCTGAAACCGATCATCCTATTTTGCGTGGTGCTCTCGGTGATCGGCACCATGCAGCTCTTCACCGAGCCCTTCCTCATCACCAATCGCGGCGGTCCTGGCGGCGGCACCGAGACCCTCGGCCTGCTGCTTTATCGCCAGGGCTTCACCTCGCTGAACTTCGGCTATGCCTCGGCGATCGCCTACACGATGGCGGCCCTTGCCGTGGCGATCTCGCTTCTCAATCTCTGGGTCGGGAGGGATCCGAAATGAAATCCAAATCCCAATCGCTTCTGCTGCGCCAGATCGCGTTGCACGCTGCACTGGCGCCCCTTGCTCTCATCTGGTTGTTTCCGCTCTGGATGATGTTCGTCTTCTCGACCATGCCCGACAACGGCATCTTCAGCCCTGACATCGTGCTCTGGCCATCGACCAACTTCGTCGAGAATTTCAAAAACCTGCAGGCCGATACCGATTTCATCGGCGCGATGGTGATCTCCATCGGCGTGGCGCTGATCTATACAGTGCTCTCGGTGCTGCTGACTTCGATGGCCGGCTGGGCACTGGCACGTTACCGTTTCGTCGGCCGCTCCGTCGTCATCGCCATCATCCTCGGCACGATCACGCTTCCCTTCTCCGTGGTCGTCATCCCGCAATTCATCATGGTGGCGCGTGAGTTCAAGCTGGCAAACACCTGGGTGGCTCTGATCGTGCCGCCGCTGTTCAATTCGCTCGGCGTGCTGTTCATGCGGCAATCCTTCTCGATGATGCCGGGCGAGCTCTTCGATGCGGCCCGGGTCGAGGGCGTCAAGGAATGGCAGATCTTCCTGCGCATCGCCTTGCCGCTGGCGCGCCCGACCATGGCGGCATTGGCGATCATTCTCTTCCTGCACTCGTGGAACAATTACCTCTGGCCGCTGCTGATCAATTCCAGACCGGGGATGATGACGGCGCCTGTGGCATTGGGAACGCTGATCGGCCTCACCAAGGTCTCCTGGGGCGGCATCATGGCCGGCGCGGTACTGCTGACGGCGCCGATCCTCGTCATCTTTGTGGCTCTTCAGCGCCATTTCATCGCCGGCATCGCGGCCGGCGCAATTAAATAATCGGGAGGCTGCATGGCAGAGCTTTCACTCAGCAACATCGTCAAGCGCTTCGGCGGCTTTGAGATCATCCACGGCGCCAATCTGGAGGTGAAGGACGGCGAATTCGTCGTCTTCGTCGGCCCCTCCGGCTGCGGCAAGTCCACGCTGCTCAGGATGATCGCCGGCCTCGAGGACATTACGTCAGGCGAGCTTCAGATCGGCGGCAGGGTCGTTAACGACGTCGAACCGGCCGATCGCGGCATTGCCATGGTCTTCCAGTCCTATGCGCTCTATCCGCACCTGACCGTCGAGGAAAATCTGAGCTTCGGCCTGCGCATGAACGGCAATCCGAAGGCCGACACCGAGCGGCGCGTGGGCCATGTCGCCGAGATCCTGCAGATCACCGAGTTGATGAAGCGCCGGCCGAAGCAGCTTTCCGGCGGCCAGCGCCAGCGTGTCGCGATCGGTCGCGCCATCGTCCGCGAACCACAGGTCTTCCTGTTCGACGAACCTTTGTCGAACCTCGATGCGGAACTGCGCGTGCAGATGCGCGTCGAGATCTCCAGGCTGCACAAGAAGCTCGGGACGACGATGATCTACGTCACCCATGATCAGACGGAAGCGATGACGCTCGCCGACAGGATCGTCGTGCTGCGCGCCGGCAATATCGAGCAGATCGGCGCACCGCTCGACCTTTACGACGATCCCGCCAATCAGTTCGTCGCCGGCTTCGTCGGCTCGCCGAAGATGAATTTCCTCAAGGCCGTGGTGGTTGAGACGCAGCCGGGCAGGGCGGTGATCGCGCTGGAAAGCGACGCCAATACGCGCCTGACGCTGCCGGTCGCCGATCCCATCGAAGCCGGCGCAAAGGTGACGCTCGGCATCCGTCCCGAACATTTCGTCGATGCCGGCACGGGCGATGCCGACCTCACCGTCACCATCGACGTCGCCGAACATCTCGGCAATACCAGTTACATCTACGCCACCATAGGCCCCGAGCAACTGATCATTGAGCGGCCGGAATCGCGCGTCGCCGGCAATCGCGAAACGCTGACGGTCGGCCTTCCCGCAATCCGCACATTCCTTTTCGACGGCGCCGGTAAGCGGCTTCGCTGAACCAAATCCCAGGACAGAAAGACGGAAGAGGATTTTCCATGACTTCAGATCAACCGATCCGCTGGGGCATCATCGGCCCCGGTACCATCGCCCGCACCTTTGCAGACGGCGTCGCTCATTCGCGCACCGGCAGACTGGTGGCGATCGCCACCCGCAATCCGGCAAAGCCGGGCCTTGCCGAAGGTTTCCCCGGCGCCCGCATCGTCGATGGTTACGAGGCGCTGCTCTCCGATAAGGAGATCGATGCGATCTATATCGCCGTCCCCCACACCGGCCATGCCGAATGGGCGATCAAGGCGGCACGTGCCGGCAAGCACATCCTGGTGGAAAAGCCGATCGCGCTCACAGCCTATGATGCCGAAGCGGTTTATTACGAGGCTAAAAAGGCCGGCGTCTTTGCCGGGGAAGCCTTCATGTACCGCGTGCATCCGCAGACAGAGAAGCTGGTCGAACTCGTCAAAAGCGGCGTCATCGGCACCGTTCGGATCATCCGCTCGAGCTTCGGCTTCAATATGGGCAGCTACAAGCCGGAACACCGGCTTTTCGCCAACGATACCGCTGGCGGCGGCATTCTCGATGTCGGCGGTTATCCGGTCTCGATGGCCAGGCTCATTGCCGGCGCCGCAGAGGGCAAGGCCTTCCTCGAACCGGAGAAGGTTTCTGGCGTCGCCCATCTCGGAGAGAGCGGCGTCGATGAATGGGCATCTGCGGTGCTCAAGTTCCCGAACGAGATCATCGCCGAAGTCTCCTGCTCGATCATGGCGCAGCAGGACAATGTGCTGCGCATCATCGGGTCCGAGGGCCGGATCGAGGTCCAGGACTTCTGGTTTGCCTCCGGCCACAAGGGCGGCGTCGGCAAGATCGAGATCTTCAAGGGCAGCAGCCGAGAAACCGTAGAACTCAGGGAGGATCGCTGGCTCTATTCGTTCGAGGCGGATGCGGCCGGTGATGCCATCCGCGCCGGCAAGACGGAATTCAGCTCTCCCGGCATGAACTGGGCAGATTCGATCGGAAACCTGCGTGTACTCGACCAGTGGCGTGCCTCGGTCGGTCTTGAATACGGCGTGGAAAAAGCCAGCAAGCGCACGGCAAACATTGCCGGTGGCGCGATCGCGCGCGGCAACAGTGTTCCGCAGCGTCAAATTCCCGGTATTTCCAAGCCGGCCTCGGTCGTCACACTCGGCTTCGAGTTCTTCCCGAACTTCGCCGCCGCCTCGCTGACGCTCGACGCCTTCTATGAGGCCGGCGGCAATGCCTTCGACACGGCCTATGTCTATGGCGGCGGCAAGACGGAAGCGATCTTCGGCGACTGGCACACGAGCCGCAAAGTGCCGCGCGAGGAGATCGTGCTGATCGGCAAGGGCGCGCATTCGCCGCTCTGCTATCCCGATATGATCGCAAAGCAGCTCGACCAGTCGCTTTCGAGGCTGAAGACCGACTATGTCGACATCTATTTCATGCATCGCGACAATACCGACGTGCCCGTCGGCGAGTTCGTCGATGCCATGGATGCCGAGGTCAAGCGTGGACGCATCCGCGGCATATTCGGTGGCTCGAACTGGACGCGGACGCGCTTCGACGAGGCGATCGCCTATGCCGAAAAGACCGGCAAGACGGCGCCGGCAGCACTTTCCAACAACTTCTCGCTCGCCGAGATGCTCGATCCGATCTGGGCCGGCTGCGTTGCCGCTTCCGATGACGACTGGAAGAAATGGCTGAACGAGAAGCAGATCCCGAACTTTGCCTGGTCGAGCCAGGGCCGCGGCTTCTTTACCGATCGCGCCGGCCGCGACAAGCGAGACGATGAGGAGATCGTCCGGGTCTGGTATTCCGAGCGCAACTTCGGACGCCGCGACCGCGCCATCGAGCTCGCCAACAAACTCGGCCGCAATCCGATCCACATCGCGCTCGCCTATGTGATCGCCCAGCCTTTCCCGGTCATTCCGCTGATCGGGCCGCGCACCGTCGCCGAATTGGAAGACAGCCTCTCGGCGCTCGACATCAAGCTGACGCCCGAGCAGGTGAAGTGGCTGGAAGGCTGAAGTAATAGAGAGGGCGCGGTTTGAACCGCGCCTTTTGTTTTTCTACTTGCGCGGCTCGGAAGCTTTCTTCCTGGCCGCGTCGTCCATCAGCTCATACCACATAGCGTTGAGGACGGCGAAGGCAGCGGCCAGCGGCAGGCCGAGCATCCATGCAAAATACCACATCGTTTGGTCTCCCTCAGAGCAATTCCAGGAAAGGTGCGAAGCGCTTTTGCCGGAATTACGCAAAAACAAAAGGTTAGAGCGGTTCTACTGAATCGCTCTAGTAAGCGTGGCTGTTCTTGTCAGTGATCGACTTCTCATCGACCTTGCCCCACAGAACCTTGTAGACCCAGGCCGTGTAGGCGAAGATGATCGGTAGGAAGATCACCGTCACGACCAGCATAATGAACAGCGTCATGTGGCTGGAGGATGCATCCCAGACCGTCAGGCTCGATCGCGGATCGAGCGAGGAGGGCAGGATGAACGGGAACATCGACAGGCCGACCGTCGAGATGATGCCAAGGATCGCCAACTTGCTGAAGAGCAGCGTCATGACCTCGCGCCTTGCCCGCATGGCAATGAAGGCCAGTGCCGCGCCGACGAAGCCGAGGACGGGCGCGATGATCATCCAGGAATGGGCGGTGTAGTTGGTAAGCCACGCGCCGTTCTCCAGCGCCACGGTCTTCAGCAGCGGATTGGAGGGGCCGATCGGGCTGATATCGCTGGTGATGCGATAGCCATCTACGCCGATCCACAGGAAGAGACCGCCGAGTGCGAAAAGCACGATAACGGCAAGGGCTGCGATGCTGCCATAGCTTCTGGCGCGCTCGGCGACCGGGCCACTCGACTTCAACACCAGCCAGGCCGCACCATGCATCGTCAGCATGGCTAGGGAAAGCAGGCCGCAGAGCAGAGCATAGGGGTTGAGCAGCGCGAAGAACGAGCCTTCGTAGAAGATCCGCATATCGTCGGCAAAGCGGAAGGGCACGCCCTGCAGCACATTGCCGACGGCAACGCCGAAAATCAGCGACGGCACGAAGCCGCCGACGAAGAGCGCCCAGTCCCAGCTGCTCCGCCAGCTGGCGCTTTCCCGCTTCGACCTGTATTTGAAACCGACCGGGCGCAGGATGAGCGCGAAGAGGATCGCAAACATCGCCAGATAGAAGCCCGAGAAGGAGACCGCATAAAGCGGCGGCCAGGCCGCGAAGATGGCGCCGCCGCCGAGGATCAGCCAGACCTGGTTGCCCTCCCAGGTGGCGCCAATGGTGTTGATCGTCACGCGCCGTTCCGTATCGGTCCGCGCAACGAAAGGCAGAAGCGTGCCGACGCCGAGATCGAAGCCGCCGGTCGTCGCAAAAGCGATCAGCAGGACGCCGAGCAGCAGCCACCAGATGAGACGCAGGGTTTCATAGTCGATGAGTTCGTGAAGGATCATGGCAGGTCACTCCGCGGCCGGGACGAGGGTTTCGGAAATGAGAATCGCTTCCGGCTCGTCGTCCGGCTCCGGTCCTTGCTTGATCGCCTTGATTATCAGGCCCATCTCGATGACGATCAGCGTCGTGTAGAGTGCAGCAAAACCGATGATCGTCAGAAGCACGGTGCCGGCGCCGAGGCTGGAGACGGCTGCTGCCGTCGGCAGCACGCCTTCGATCACCCAGGGCTGGCGGCCGAACTCGGCGACGACCCAGCCGAGTTCGATGGCGACCCAGGGAAGGGGGATCGCCAGCACGGCGATCTTCAGAAGCAGCGGATATTTGTCGAGATGGCGGCGCGCTGACAGCCAGAAGAAGGTGGCGGTCAGCAGGATGAAGAAGATGCCGAGGCCAACCATGATGCGGAAAGACCAGAAGAGCGTCGGCACGTGCGGGATCGTATCACGTGCGGCCTGAACGATCTGCTCGTCGCTCGCCTGGCGCGGATCGTCGACGTAGCGCTTCAGCAGAAGAGCGTAGCCCAGATCATGGCCGAGATCCTCGAAGGAAGTGCGCACTTCCTGCGCAACCTGACCCTGTGCCGGTGCCGAACGGATCTGCATCAGCGCGTCGTAAGCCTTGATGCCGTCGCGGATCCGGGTTTCGGCCTGTTGTTCGAGCTTGTCGATTCCGGGGATTTCTGTGGTCAGCGACCGCGTGCCGATCAGGCCCATGACCCAGGGAATGTGCACGGCAAAATGCGTCTCACGAGCCTCCTGGTCAGGGAAGCCGAAGGCGGTGAAGGCCGCCGGAGCGGGTTCGGTCTTCCACATGCCCTCGATCGCGGCGAGCTTCATCTTCTGGTTTTCGGTGGCGAGATAACCGCTCTCGTCGCCAAGCACGACGACGGATAGAGCCGAGGCGAGGCCGAAGGACGCGGCGACCGTCATCGAGCGCTTGGCAAGCTCGATATGCCGACTCTTGAGGATATACCAGGCAGAAACACCGAGCACGAAGATCGAGGCGCAGACATAGCCCGCCGACACCGTGTGGACGAATTTCGCCTGGGCAACGGGGTTGAAGACCACGTCGACGAAGCTTGTGATCTCCATTCGCATCGTCTGCGGATTGAGCGCCGATCCCACCGGGTTCTGCATCCAGCCATTGGCAATCAGGATCCAGAGTGCTGAAAAGTTCGACCCCAGCGCCACAGCCCAGGTGGCGACCAGATGACCGACCTTCGACAGCTTGTCCCAGCCGAAGAAGAACAGGCCGACGAAGGTCGCCTCGAGGAAGAAGGCCATCAGGCCTTCGATCGCCAGCGGCGCGCCGAAGATGTCGCCGACATAATAGCTGTAATAGCTCCAGTTCATGCCGAACTGGAATTCCATGACGATGCCGGTGGCGACGCCGAGCACGAAATTGATGCCGAACAGCGTGCCCCAGAATTTTGTCATCTGCCGCCAGATCTGGCGGCCGGTCATGACATAGACGGTTTCCATGATCGCCAAAAGCACGGACAGGCCGAGCGTCAAGGGCACGAACAGGAAGTGGTAAAGCGCCGTCAGCGCGAATTGGAAGCGCGATAACGCGACGATATCTAGTTCCATTGTCTTTCTCCCACGGTCCCACGGGATACAAGCGTTCCTCAGCGCCGACCGGCGCGTGAGGGCATGCACTCTCGCTCAGTCCGGCCGAAGCCGGTCGAGCGCCTTTTCGAACGCCGCCTCTCCGCGGCGCGAAACTTCTGTGATGCGACCGCCTTCGATGATGGCGATACGGTCTGCGATCGCCGCCTCCCGGCGGATATGCGTGGCGATCACCAGCGAGCGGCCCGCCGCCATTACCGACAGCCGGCAGAGCACGTCGCGGGCGGTGACGCCGTCGAGGCCCTCTGTCGGCTCATCGAGCAGCCAGAGGGGCGTGTCGCGCAGGAAGAGCCGGGCAAGCGCCAGCCGGCGCGACTGGCCACCGGAAAGACCGAACCCGCCTTCGCCGAGCGGCGTATCGATCCCCCGCGGCATCGCCTCGATCTCGGCAAGCAGACCGGCGGCGGCGAGCACTTCGAGAAGACGGGCCTCGTTCGCATCCGGGTTTGCAAGGAGCAGGTTGCCGCGCAGGCTGTCCTCGAAAAGCTCCGTCCGTTGCGTCAGCAGGGTCGCTTTTGCCACTGCAATACTTCCCGTCCTTGCCGGTAATTCACCGGATAGGAGGGCAAGCAGGCTCGACTTGCCGGCACCGCTGCTGCCGATGACGGCGAGGCGTTCGCCCTGTTGAAGCGCGAGTTCGATATCCTCGAGCGCCGGCACGGCGGAGTTTTCATGGAAGGCTGACACTCTCCCCAGCGAAAAAGCGCATCCCGGCAATGGCGCCGGCAATGGTTCGAGTGCCGCCGCGACGGCAAGCCGCGGCGCGATGCGCCTTGCCGCAAGCAGCGTCCGCCCAAGTTCCAGGGCACCGCGGCGCAGCGCTGCGAAGGGTTCGACTGCCGCAAAGGCGACAAGCAGGCCGAGCGCGGCGACAGGGGCGGTGATCGCCTTCGTTTCCGCAAGTGCTGCGACGGTGAGCAGCGAAGCCGTCAGCAGCAAGGTCGAGACGAGGCCGAAGCCGAATGTCAGGCCGGTCTCGACGCGGTTCAACTGGTCGTCGGCGCGGGCAGAGTAAGCGTCGGCCGCAGCGATGGTATCTATCTGCGCGGTAAGCCGGCCGGCCATCAGCAGATCGGTCTGGCCAGCGACGAGATCGATCGTCCGCGACCGCAGCGCCTCGATGCCATGGACGCGACTGCGGGCATGTTTGCGCGCCGCCCGCCCAGCGATAACAGGCAGCCCGAGGCCGGCACCGGCGAGAAAAAGGCCGAAGCACAGGCCGAACAGCGGATGCATCAGCCCCAGCACCACGCTTGCCGCCAGTGCTGCACCGATCGCCACCGCAGCCGGCACGAGGATGCGCAGGTAGAGGGAATCGAGCGCATCGATATCGGCCGTCAGCCGGAAGAGCAGCCGCGCGGGACGATGTGACAGCGCGCGGGCAGCACGCGGTTCGGCAAAACCGCGAAACAGCTTTTCGCGCAGGGCGGCGAGCACGCCGAGCGTTGCGTCATGGGTCGCAAGCCTTTCGCCGTAGCGCGCAGCCGTACGGACGATGGCGAGCAGGCGGATGCCGGCTGACGGCGCAAACACGTCGAAGGTGATGGCGGCAGCAGCCGAAAGGCCGGCGAGCGAGGTGGCGGTGATGAACCAGCCGGACAGGCCGAGCAGAGCAATGCCGGCGGTTACCGTCGCCGCCGAAAGTGCTGCGCCGAGCAGCAGCGCACGCCGGCGCTCGGAAAGGAACAGACGCAGGATCGGCTTGAGGTCTGCAATAGATCCGCTCATTCGGCGGCCTCCCTCACAACGATGTCGGCATCGACGTACAGGGCGCGATACATGCGGGCGGCAAGCAGCGGATCGTGGGTCGCAACGATAAGGGTGCGACCCCTGGCGAGCGTAAGCAGGCTCTCGGTCACCTCGGCGGCGGTGGCGGCGTCGAGATGTGCGGTTGGCTCGTCGGCCAGGATGATCCGGAGATGCGGATTGCAGGCGGCCCGCGCGATCGCAAGCCGCAACGTCTCGCCGCCGGAAAGCCCGATCCCGCCTTCGCCGAGCGGCCGGTTGCCATAGGCGGCAGCGACTTTTCCGAGCCTGGCGGCGTCGAGCGCATCCGTCACGTCGCCGCGCAGGATACCGGGCCTGCCGAGCGCGATATTGCCGGCGATGGTGCCTGCGAAAATATGCGTTCTCTGGCCGATCCATGCCATGCTGGCGCGCAAGGCGTGGGCGCTGTCATCGGCAAGCTCGATGCCGCCGATGACGATGCAGCCGCCGGTGCAGGGCGCCAGCCCTGAAATCAGCGAAAGAAGCGTCGACTTGCCGGAACCGCTGGCGCCGAGAAACGCCAGATGTTCGCCGGCGGCGATATCGAGGTTGAAATCGTCGAGGATCAACGGTTCGTCGGCGTCGTAGCGGAAATCGACATTCTCAAGACGAATGGCCGGCGCCTCGGCGACGGCAGATACCGCTGGCGCGACGTCGGCTGCTCCTCGGATCGACACTCCGCCAGCAGCGAGGGTGTCCAGGGCCTTCAGCGCCGCTTCGCCGGCCGCACGATCGTGCCAGACGGCCGAGAGTTCGCGCAGAGGCTCGAAAAAGGCCGGTGCTAGCAGCAGGATGAACAGTCCCTCGGTCAGGCCGAGCCGGCCCACCCAAGTGCCGAAGCGAATTTCGCCGAGCAGACTGAAACCGACATAGACGGCAATCATCGCCACGCCGAGCGCGGCAAAAAGCTCGAGCACCGCCGAGGACAGAAAGGCAATCTTCAGCACCGCCATGGTGCGTGCTCGCAGCGACTCCGCCTCCGACCGCAGGCGTAGTGCCGTTGCATCGACAGCGTCGAGCGCGCGGATGGTCGCCAATCCGCGCAGCCGATCGAGCAGGAAGCCATTGAGGCCGCCTGTGGCCACGAGTTGCCTTTCGCTGGCCGCCTGGGCACGCCAGCCGATCAGCGCCATGAAGATCGGGATCAGCGGCGCGGCGAGCAGCAGAACCAGTGCCGCGATCCAGGAGACCGGAAGGATGAAGGCAAGGATGACGAGCGGCACGAGGCCCGCCTTCATGCGTGCCGGCTGGAAACGGGCGAGATAAGGCACGATCAGTTCGGCCTGTTCGCCAATGACACTCGCGGCTTTGCCGGAGGCAGGCCGGCCGCGATCAACCGGCGACGACATGGAAAGTGCCGCGGCGGCGATCTGCCGCCGGCGGCTAAGCTCGGCGCGGGCGGCTTGAAAAGCCAGGCGGCCGCCGGCCGCGTCGAGACAGCTTCTTGCAAATCCGAGGGCGAGGATGCCGAGGGCGGGCCAGAGGACTTCATGCAATCCGCCGCCGTCGGCGATGCGGCCGACCGAGATGGCCAGCAATGCGGCCTGCGGGATCCAGACGGCTGCGGCCAGCGCCTGCAGCATTGCCGCTCTGCGCAGTCTGCCTTTCGCATCGGGACGGGTGACAGGCGAGACCGTGTCGCCGTCCGGCAGCGGCTCAGCCTCTTGTCTGTCCTTCGCGTCGAAGAAATCAGTGCTCATGGCGCTAACTCTTGTTCGCAGGATTTGGCCGGCGGCTGCGGCCGAGCGAAACGACCCGGTCCTTGGCTTCCAGAAGCTTGGTCACTTTCGCGCCAAGCGAGAGGAGCGTTGCGAGCCTTTCCGTTTCAAGTTGTTTTACGTCTTCATACCAATGCGTCAGTTGCTCGATCAGCGTGTGCATCTCGCTCATGCGCTGCTGCGCATGCCGCTCGGCATCGCTGGCTGGCCGCTGCATCAGGATCTCACGCAGAACCGACAGCGTCGGATCGACTTCACGCTTCTTTCGCTCCTCGGCAAGCGTCCTCAATATCTGCCAGACATCATCAGGTGTGGTGAAGAAATCGCGCCGGTCGTCCGGCTTGTGTTTCAGGATGACAAGATTCCAAGCCTGCAACTCGCGCAGGCTCATCGAAACATTGGAGCGCGAGATGCCGAGCGACTCGGCGATTTCCTCGGCGCAGACCGGCGCGGGCGAGACGAAGAGCAGGGCATAGATCTGGCCGACCGTGCGGTTGATTCCCCAGCGGGACCCCATTTCGCCGAAGTGGAGAACGAAGGACTGAACGAGAGGCGGAAGGTTCATGGTCGTTTCCGTTGCGTCTGTGATTTCAGAAATTTCTGAAATCACTATACTGACTTTCGCGTCTCGCCGGCAATCGGCAAGGTAGGCCTGCGTCAATTTGGATGTCCGTTCGTTGATCGTGGGTTAGATATAACCGGACGCGACGTGGCTGGATTTGACCTGAGTCAAGTCCACAGCACTTTGCCGCGATGACGCAGAAACGCCCGGCGGTGCGTTACGCATGCCGGGCGTTCTGTTGGATCGCGATGTCTAGGCGGGCTAGTTAATGCCTTCAGGCTTAGATTAGGCCGGCCAGAAGGCCGACACCGGCAACAGCGGCAAGACCGCCAGCCGTGCGTGTCACGAAGACGCCCTGACGTTCGCCAGCGCGGCCGATGACGTAACCGAGCGTGAGGCCGGCGACATGCAGCAGTGCGGTCGCGACCATAAAACCGGCGGCATAGGCGGCACCGGCGGCATTTTCCGGCATTTCGGCGCCATGTGCATGACCGTGGAAGATGGCGAAGAGGCCGATGATGCCGAGTGCCGCGGCCAGCGGCGCCTTGACGTTAAGCGCGACGACGGCGCCGAGGACGACGACGGAAAGCGCGATGCCGGTTTCAACGAAGGGAACATTGATGCCGGCAACGCCGAGGGTACCGCCGAGCGCCATCACCAGGACGAAGGTCGTCGGCACGAGCCAGCTGGCGCGGCCACCGAGCTGAAATGCGAAAACACCGACCATCACCATGGCGAGGACATGATCGAGGCCAGAGATCGGATGGGCAAAGCCATGGCTGAAGCCGGCAGCTTCGCCGATGGTCGGATGGGCATAGGCAACGGCTGGAAGCGCCGCGGCAGCCAAGGCAAGCAGGCCGCTCTTGATTGCTGATTTCATTGCTCATTCCCCTCGTGAGTTTTCGAATATCCTGCGACGGCCGAACACACGCACGGTTCCAAGTCGCGCGCATCACGCTAGTTCAAAGAATTCACGCCGTCAACGAAAATACCATGAAATACCGAGCCAATTCAACTGCTTATCTGATAGGCAGATGCCACTTTCGATAGCTTCTCCCGACGCGCCGCGCCTCAAGATCGAACTGGAAGCAACTCCGCAAAGGGGCTATCAATCGTCCGGCAGAAACGGTGCAAACCGCCGCGATGGAGGAGACGCCCATGACGAATACCGAACGGCCGCTGGCGATCAGCGCGCCCGAGCCGCGCACGCTCGATCTGATCTTCAGCGACAGCGCGCGCGCCGAACTGCATGCGAAATACGAGATCGTCGAGGCCGACCCCGAGAATATCGCCGGGCTCGGCGACGACATCCTCGGCAGGGCACGCTACATCATCGGCCAGCCGCCGCTTTCGGCCGAAACTCTGACCAGAATGCCGGGCTTGCGCTCGATCCTCAACGTCGAAAGCAATCTTCTCAACAACATGCCCTATGAGGTGCTCTTCCAGCGCGGTATCCACGTCGTGACGACAGGGCAGGTCTTTGCCGAGCCGGTCGCCGAAATGGGTCTCGGCTTCGCGCTGGCTTTAGCGCGCGGCATCATCGACGCGGATGTCGCTTTTCGCCAAGGCAACGAACTCTGGGGAGGGGAGGGGAATTCGAGTGCGCGGCTGATCGCCGGCTCCGAGATCGGCATCGTCGGCTTCGGCGATCTCGGCAGGGCGCTGCGCCGGCTACTGTCCGGCTTCAGGGCGCGCATCCGGGTATTCGACCCCTGGCTGCCGCAATCGATCCTCGAGGAAAACGGCGTCGAGCCGGCAAGCCTGGACGATGTCCTGACGAAGAGCGATTTCATCTTCGTCGTCGCGGCCGTCACCAGTGAAAACAGGGGATTTCTGGGCGCTGAGGCCTTCGCCAGCATGCGCAAGGGCGCGGCCTTCATCCTGCTCAGCCGCGCCGATGTCGTCGATTTCAATGCGCTGATGGCGGCGGTTTCGTCAGGCCATATCGTCGCGGCGAGCGACGTCTACCCAGAGGAGCCGCTGCCGGCCAACCACCCAATACGGAACCTGAAAGGTTTCATCCGCTCGGCGCATAGGGCCGGCGCGCTCGACAGCGCCTTCAAGAAAATGGGCGACATGGTGCTCGAAGACATGGACCTGATGGATCGCGGACTGCCGCCGATACGCTGCAAGCGGGCGGAACGCGAGACGGTCTCCCGCATGCGTTCCAAACCGGTGGCGGTGAATTAAAGACAGAGTATTGGTCTTGAGCGCCGCATCAAGCGGCGCGCTGCTCGGCACCCTGGATAGCCGCAAGCTTCCAATCGGCGCCAGACTTGCGCACGAAGGTCCAAACCTCGGTGCTTTCGGTCGGACGGTGGTCGTTGCCGGAAACCAGGCGGCCGCTGTCGCGTTCGACCATCGCGTCGATCGAGGAATAACGCATGGCGAGCGTCGCATATTCCTGGCCGTCCTCGCGCCAGGCCTCGGCAATATCGCCCTGCAGCAGCTTAACGTCGGAGACGCTGTTGCGCACACCGTCGGTGGCGTTTTCGCCAAGCTCTTCGGCGAGATAGGACATAGCCTCGGGCGTCGTCAGCCGGCGCAACGTGCCGTAATCCTCGGCACCGTAAGCGGTCTGCACTTGGGTCAGCAATTCCTCGAACTGATCGAGATCGGCCTGCGCCAGCCCGATCTCGTCGCTCGGCCGATCGCCGCGCGACTGCCCGCCGAAACCGCTGCCCGAACCGATCGTCGGGATCTGGAAAGACGAATTATTCGTGGGCGTCATGTTATAGGATCGGCTCTGGCCGCCGCCGACGCCGTAGGAAGGCTGGCGGCGGTTGGCGAAATAACGCATGGCGAGCATGACGGCGCCGCCGATCAGCGCGATCTGCAACAGCATGCCGAGCAAGCCGAAGCCGCCGCCGAAACCGTGACCGAGCAGCATGCCGAGAAGGCCGCCGGCAATCAGGCCGCCGATCATCGAACGGCCGAATCCGCCAAAGAAACCGGGGCGCTGAGCGCCGAGGGGCTGTTGCGCGGTAGCAGGTGCGGTGGTCTGCGGACGCGGCGTCATCGATCGTTCGATCGGTGCTGCGGTCCCAGGCGCGGTGCTGGTGACAGGCGGTGCCTGGAAGGTGCGCGTGCCGCGGCTTCCGAAACCGCCGCTGCCGGCGCGGCGCGCCTCGGCATCATCAAGGGAAGCAAAAACGGTAGCGCTCGTCAGAGCGGCAATGGCCGCGATCTTGGCAAAACGCGAAACGGCACTCGGCATTCCTGATCTCCTGTCATGCGCAGTCACGGCATGTCGAGATGTAATATAGGGACTCTTTCCCAAGTGTGAAGCTCTTCGGCGCCATTACTGGCAGACGTCTATCCAGCTGGCGCCGGTCAGCTCCGCCAGCCGCCCGGTTTCGATGCGCACGGCCGAGTTCGTCGAGCCTGCGGCCGGCACGACTTCATCGAAGCGTTTCAGCGAGATATCGCAATAGATGGGCAACGGTGAGGGCAGGCCGAAGGGGCAGACGCCGCCGACCGGATGGCTGGTGACGGCCACAACCTCTTCGGCATCGAGCATGCGTCCCTTGGCTCCGAAGGTGTCCTTGAACTTGCGATTGTCGAGTCGCGCCGTGCCGCCGGCAACGACCAGCATCATCTGCTCGCCGACACGCAGGCAGATCGTCTTGGCGATCTGGGCCGGCTCAACGCCATGGGCTTCGGCGGCAAGCGCCACCGTCGAGGAGCTCTCGGCGGTTTCGATGATTTCGATATCGGGTGCATGCGCGTGCAGGAAGGCGCGGACGGATTCAAGGCTCATGGCGGCGATGCTAGACCAGGAAACAAGCAAATTGAAGCGTAAAAGATGACGACCGAAAGCCGCCGCTTGCAAGTCGTGCGGACATCGTCATAATAATTTTGCACACGTGCTCAATTTTGTCATTCGGTCGTTACGTTCAACCCCTAGAGCGGGATACGCCACGTTTTCGTGGGGTTTTCGGAACGGCCGTCACGCAACAGTGATGACCCGTCAAGAGGCCTCACACTGCTCTTCCAGGGAGACGAAGAAGATGACCATTTTGCCGACATTGAAATCCCTTGCCGTCGCAGCCGCGATCCTGGCTTCGACCTCCGCAATTGCACTCGCCAAGGACGTTCACATCAGCGTCTGGGCCGGCGGTACCGGCCCGAACGACGTCTATCGCCTCGACGCCATCGAGATCGCAGCCCAGCAGCTGCAGCGTGAAGCCGCCCTCAAGGGCGAAGAGCTGAAGATCACCGTCGAGAAGAAGCCCTATTCGGCCTGGGAGGACTTCAAGCAGGCGCTGACCCTTGCCGCCGAAGCCAAGACCGCTCCGAATATCGTCGTCAGCGGCCATGAAGACATCGCACCCTGGTCGCAGGCCGGGCTGATCGTTCCGATCGAGGATTATGTCGATCTCGACTCTTGGCCGCTCAGCGATATCTATGAGAACCTGCTGCAGATCGCGTCCTATAACGGCACCGTCTACGGTATCCCGCAGGATGCTGAATCCCGCCCGATGTTCTTCTGGAAGCCTTACATGAAGGCGATCGGCTATAGCGATGCCGAACTGGATGCGCTGCCGCAGAGCGTCCAGGACGGCAAGTATACCATGCAGAACCTGCTCGAAGACGCCAAGAAGATGCAGGACAAGGGCCTCGTCCAGCCCGGCTACGGTTTCTATCCGCGCACCAGCAACGGCCCTGATTACTGGCAGTTCTACACCAGCTTCGGCGGCACGATGGAAGAAGGCGGCAAGCTCGTTTTCGACAAGGCCGCGATGACCCGCACCTATCAGTTCTTCGCCGATGCCGTTAAGGCAGGCGTCACCAAGAAGAACCACATCGGCATGCCGGGTGACCAGTGGTGGAAGGAAGTCGCCACCGGCAAGGCCGGCATCTGGGACGGCGGCACATGGCACTATGCCCGTCTCGTCAACCAGGAAGGCCTGAAGGACTTCTTCGGCAACGTGATCTTCACGCTGATCCCCGCCGGCGAAGGCGGCAAGGCCAACACGCTGACCCATCCGCTCGTCTACCTGCTGACCGCAGGTCACGACCAGGAAGACACCGAGATCGCCGCCCAGCTGGTCAAGATCGCCTCCGAGCCGCGCACCAATGCGCTGCATGCGGTCAAATCAGCCCATCTCGGCATCTCCAAGTCGGAATCCACGGTCGATTTCTACTCGGCTGACCGCTGGACCCGCGAAGCCACCGAGCGCCTGCTGCCGCATGCCAATGCGATGCCGAACAATTCCGATTTCGGCAAATATTGGAACATCATGTGGAAGAATCTCGAGGCATCCTGGACCGGCGCCAAGACCGTAGACGCCGCGATCAGTGACGCCGAGAGCGAGCTGAAGAGCACGCTCGGCGACAAGATCGTCATCCGCTAAGATCGAAGCCGGGCGGCGGCAACGCTGCCCGGTCGGTCCGCGAGGAGGCTTCTATGAATTCGTCTAGAACGCTCGGACTGGTGATGATTGCGCCTGCGGCGATCATGATCGTTCTTTTCTTCCTGATGCCGGTCGTTCTGACGGCGGTCTTTTCGATGACCAGCATGACGACGGCGACCGGCATATCAGGCGGTGTCTACCAGATCGCGCCCAATTCTTTGATCGCGCTAAAGTCGGCCATGCCAGACATTGCAGCCGAGATGGCTGAACCGCGCTACACCATCGACGACGCAGGCCTCGAGGCCGTCGAGGGCCTCGGGCTTGCGCCGGGAATTGCCGCGGAATTGCGAGCCAAACATACAGGTGAGGTCTTCCCGACACGCCGCGAAGTCGAGCGCATGATCAAGGATCTTGCCGAGCGACCTTCGACACGCGAGGTCAAGCAGATCTCCGAACAGTTCAACCGCTCCGTCCTCAACACCCGTTTCGACAGCAAGGAGCAGCTCTTTTCGGCACTGGACAGTCTGGGATTCAAGCTGACCCCGGAACAGAAGGAAACCGTCGCCAGGGTCACCTATACCGGCTGGGTTTGGACGACCGACAATTTCTCGCGCATGACCACCTCACCCGACATGGCGCGGGTGCTTTTCAATACCGTGCTCTACGTCGCTCTGGTGCTGATGCTGTTCAATGTCGGTTATGCGCTGCTGCTGGCGATCTGGACGCATTACATGCCGCCGACGCCGGCATCGATCTTCCGCGGAATCTGGCTCCTGCCGCGCATCACCCCTGTCGTCATCTACGTGATGCTATGGAAGTGGCTCGCCTGGGACACCGGGTTCATTTCGATCCTGATGGGCAAGTTCGGCTATCCGCCGAAGAACTATCTTCTCGACAACGCCTATAACGCCTGGTTCTTCGTCGTGTTGATCAACGGCTTCATCGGCGCCTCGATGGGCATGCTGGTCTTCTCCTCGGCGATGAAGGCCATTCCGAAGAGCCAGTTCTATGCGAGCGAGGTCGACGGGGCCTCCCGCTGGCAGCAGATCCGCTACATCATCCTGCCGCAGATGCGCTGGCCGATCCTCTTCGTTACCTGCTATCAGACGCTGTCGCTGCTTGCCTCCTTCAATGAAATCCTGCTTGCCACCAATGGCGGACCGGGCAATGCCACCGAGGTCTGGGCGCTGTCGGCCTATCACACTGCGCTGAGGAACTATGCCGGCAATCTCGAATACGGCTTGGGTGCCGCTATGGCATTGGTGCTCGTCGTCATCGGCGTGACGATGTCGCTCCTCTATCTGCGCGTCTTCAACTACGGCACGCTTGTCGCCAAGCCATTGATCGAGGATTGACCATGGCCGAACGATCGCAGCCCACGGCAAATTACCGCAGTTGGCCTGTCATAACGGCGCTGACAATCGTCAGCCTGCCGCTACTCTTAATGTATGTCTATCTCTTCCTCGACACCGTGACGGTGAAGCAGGCGGACGCGCTGCTGCCCTCCGGCTTGACGCTCAATCACTGGCGCTTTCTGTGGCAAACGACGGAGGGCAAGGCGAACATCTGGCAGGTGACGCTGAATACGCTGCTGTTTGCGGCCTGCACCACCAGCGTGGTGCTCATCGTCTCGTCTATGGCGGGCTACGTGCTGTCACGGCTGAACGTCCCGGCACGCGGTTTCTTCCTTGCCGGCGTCATGGTGCTGCATGCTTTCCCGTCGGTGACGCTGATCATCGCCATCTTCATCGTGCTGCAGATGATCGGCCTCTACAATTCGCTGATCGGCGTCATCCTGGTGAAGGCAGCGATCGACTTGCCGCTCGGAATCTGGCTGATGAAGGGTTTTTACGACACAGTGCCCTGGGAAATCGAAATGGCCGGCGTCGTCGACGGCGCCTCGCGCTTCCGGGTCTGGCGCAGCCTCGTGCTGCCGCAGGTCAAGCCCGGAATCATGGCGCTTGGCCTGTTCTCTTTCCTTTCCGGCTGGGGCGAATTCATCCTGCCGCAGGTGCTGGCGCCTGGCAACCAGGTACAGGTACTCTCGGTCTATCTCGCCGGCTTCCTCGCCGACGACAACAATTATGACTTCAACATGTTCAAAGCGGTCGGCGTCTTCTACCTCGTTCCGGTGCTGCTCGTTTACGCGCTCTTCAACAAATATCTCATGAACATCTATGGCGGCGGGAGCAAAGGCTGATGCGCATTCTCCTCGACAATTTTTCGAAGAGCTTCGGCTCTACCAAGGTCATCGAGAACATGACGCTCGAAGTCGGCAACGG
The DNA here is from genome assembly GCF_037002925.1 of Rhizobium aouanii. NCBI lineage: Bacteria > Pseudomonadati > Pseudomonadota > Alphaproteobacteria > Hyphomicrobiales > Rhizobiaceae > Rhizobium > Rhizobium aouanii. The sequence goes on along the minus strand of NZ_JBAMYD010000013.1, from coordinate 98,396 downwards.
CGAGATGCTGGCGCTGCTCGGTCCTTCCGGCTGCGGCAAGTCGACGACGTTGTTTGCAGTCTGCGGTATCCACCGGCCGACCGGCGGACGCATCCTCTTCGGTGACCGCGACGTTACGGATCTGCCGAGCCAGGCTCGCAATGTCGGCGTCGTCTTCCAGTCCTATGCGCTCTATCCGCACATGACGGTTGCCGAAAACATCGGCTTTCCGCTGAAGGTGAAGGGCATGCCGGCCGCCGAGATCCGCAAGGAAGTCGACGGCATCGCCGCCCTTGTCCAGATCGGCAACCTGATGGGCCGCAGGCCGGCCGAGCTTTCCGGCGGCCAGCAGCAGCGCGTGGCGCTCGCCCGCGCGCTGATCCGCAAGCCCGATGTGCTGCTGCTCGATGAGCCCCTCGCCAATCTCGACGCCAAGCTGCGCCTCGAAATGCGATCGGAGATTCGCCGCCTGCAACGCGAAACCGGCATCACCGCCATTCTCGTTACCCACGACCAGGTCGAGGCGATGAGCATGTGCGACCGCATCGCCATCATGAAGGAAGGCGAGATCGTCCAGATCGCCACGCCGGCCGAAATGTACAATGATCCGAAGACCGCCTTCGTCGCCGGCTTTCTCGGCAATCCGCCGATCACCTTCCTGCGCGGAGTCATGGACAAGGGCGCCTTCACCATCCCGCAAAGCGAGATCCGCGTGCCGCTGCCGGATTCTGTCGGTGCCACCGAGGGCACCAAGCTGATGCTCGGCGTCCGGCCGGAGCATTTTACGCCGGCAGGCGACATCCCCGTGCCCGGCAAGGTTACTTTCGCCGAAACGCAGGGCCGCGAGAACCTCTACGACGTGGCTCTTGCCGGCGGACCGCTGCTGCGTTCGATCCAGCCGGTGCGCAGCGATATCCAGCTGGGCGACGATGTCCGCTGGGCGATCGACAGCCGCGGCGTGTTCGTCTTCGACGAAAATGGCAGGAGGCTCGGATGACCCGCGATTTCTCGGCATTTTTCGAGCGTTACGGCTGGCCGTCGGGCAAGGGCCGGCTTCCCTTTTGCATCGGCCATCGCGGCGCCAGTGGGCATGAACGCGAGAACACGATCGCCGCCTTCCGCCGCGCCGCCGAACTCGGCGCGGAAATGTGGGAGCTCGACACGCAGCTAACCAGGGACGGCGTGGTCGTCGTCTCGCATGACGATCACCTTGGGCGCGTCTTCGGCATCGACCGCCGCATTTCCGAGATGACGGCGGCAGAGCTCGCCGGCCTCGACGGCGTCGACGTGCCGAGTTTTTCCGAGGTCGCCGCATTTGGCCGCGAGACCGGAACCGGTCTCTACGTCGAACTCAAAGCGCCTGGGACCGGCATGCGCTGCTGGCGCCACCTTGCCGAGATGAACCAGCGTTTCGCCTGTCTCGGCTCCTTCGATACGGCGCAGGTGCGCGAACTCAGCGACGTCGACTGCGACTTTCCGCTGTCGGTGCTGATCCGTGTCGGCCACGATCCGCATGCGCTCGGCGACGAGGCCGGCGCCGATATCTTGCATCTGTGCTGGGAGAGGGCAGGCGAACGTCCGCAGGATCTGGTGACCGACGCGCTGATGCGCCGCGCCTTCGACGCGGGCCGCGAGATCGTGCTCTGGCACGAGGAGCGGCCGGCTGTTCTTAATGACATTATGAAGCTTCCGGTTCTCGGCATCTGCACGGATCTGCCCGATCTGATGCGATCGCCGGCGGTTAAGGAAAAAGCAGTTGGCAGACAGGGATAAGGGACCGCGCAAGGTAACCTCTTTCGACGTGGCGCGTGTGGCCGGCGTCTCGCGCGCGGCCGTGTCGCGCGCCTTCACGCCGGATGCCAGCGTTTCGCCGAAGACGCGCGAGAAAGTCTATCAGGCTGCCAAGGAACTCGGCTATCGGGTGAACTATCTTGCCCGAAGCCTCACCAACAAACGCTCCGATCTCGTCGGCCTCGTCGCTGCCGGCCTCGACAATCCGTTCCGCACGCTGCAGATCGAGCATCTGGCAAGAGTGCTGCTCGCCCGCAATTTCCGCCCCATCCTGCTGCCGACCTCGCCAGAGGCCGACACCTCGACGGTCATCGGCCAGCTGCTGCATTACGCCGTGTCTGGCGTCATCGTCACCTCGGACGCGCCGCCGACCGAGATCTGCGAGCAATGCGCGGCCGAGGGCGTGCCGATCGTGCTGATCAACAAGGGCAACGACATTCCCTTCGTCGACCGCATCATTTCCGATGACCGTATGGCCGGCCATCTCGCTGCCAGCCACCTGATCGACTGCGGCGTGCGAAAGCCCGCCGTCATGGCCGCACCCGCCATATCCTACACGGCGCGGCGGCGCAGCGAGGCGTTCGTCGCGCGCTGCAAGCAGCTCGGCGTCGAGCCGGAATTTCTGCATCTCAAAATCAACGACTACCGGAGCGGCTATGATGCGGCCGCCGGACTTGCTGCATCCGGCATCGACGGACTGTTTTGCGCCAACGACTACCTGGCCTGCGGCGTCATCGACCGCGTCATGCAGGGCCGCGGCCGCGATGATGCACCGCCGCTCTCCATCATCGGCCATGACGACATTCCTCAGGCGAGCTGGACCGCCTACGATCTCACGACCATCCGCCAACCCTGCGACGTCCAGGCCGAAAAGACGGTCGACCTGCTGATGAGCCGGATGGCTGAGCCGGACCTAACGGCGCGTGTCGAATTCACGCCGGTGACACTGATCAGAAGAAGGACTGCCTGATGAATGCCGCTTTCGACGACGCCGCCATCCGCGCACGAGCGGAGGTCGCGATCACCGTTGCCGTCGAAGTCGGGCGGGAAACGGCCCGGTTTCGGCACGACTCTGACCCCGGCTCGCTTGCCGTCGAGAACAAGGGATTGCAGGATTTCGTTACCATCGCCGACAGGAGGGCCGAGCAGGCGATCCGCGACGGCCTGCTCTCGCGCTTTCCGGATGACACTTTCATGGGCGAAGAAAACGGCGGACGGTCGGGCGAGGGCGGCACCTGGGTCGTCGATCCGATCGACGGCACGACCAACTATATCAGAGGCTTCCGGCACTGGGGCATCTCGATCGCCTTCGTCGTCGGCGGCAAGGTGGAGATCGGCGTGGTCTACGACGCCGCCGGAGACAAAGTCTTTCACGCCGTCCGCGGCGGCGGCGCCTTCAAGGACGGACTTCCGATCCATGTGGCTGCGACCGCCGATCCGGCCAATGCGCTTGTCATTCTCGGCCATTCCCGCAAGACGAGCTTCGACGACTATCTCGCGCTCTCCAAACGGCTTCACGAACGCGGCATGGACTATCGCCGCATGGGCGCGGCCGCCATCGACCTCGTGCGCGTCGCCGAGGGTGCTGCCGATCTCTATTACGAACGCCATCTCAATGCCTGGGACATGCTTGCCGGCGCGCTGATCGCCGACGAGGCCGGTGCGATGGTGGCGATGCCGCCGGTGGATAGTTTGCTTATGAACGGCGGACCTGTCATTGCCTACTCGCCGGGGCTTGCCGGCGAGTTTGCCTTCATCCTCGACATTGAAGGGTTGGCGGCGGTCCCGGTTAAGCCATCATCCGCCGGCGCCAGGCGCGTTCTGTCGCCGGCGCCTCGTCCGTCGTGATCTGATCCGGCTTGAGCGCCATCAGCGCCGAGATATTCAGCCATTCCTCCTCGCTGAAGCCAGCCTCCGGGTCCTTCAGGGTGAAAGTCCAGGCATCGACACGTTTGCCTTCGTCCTGGCAGAGCGCGATCATATCCAGCCCTGCATTGGCGGCCTCAAGGATCAGCGGCCAGTGCAGATAGATCGTGTCCGGTTCGGTCGGGCCGCTGAGGTCGGCGCGCAGTTCCATCTCGACCGCCTTCCAGCCATTGGCCTTGCTGATATCGTAGAGCTTGTCTGTCGGATCGATCCCGCGCAGGAGATGCGGAAGCTTCTCCTTGACGGCGACGATGAGATCGAGGCTGCCGGCGCTGACGATCACCGAGGCGGCGATATCGCGGAAATGCGCGGCAAGATGCTCGATGCCCCTCGCGCCGATCGCCTCGTAATCGTCTTTCATGTCGAATTGCAGCAGTGCGGCGGGATGGGTCGATTGCATCATGGCGGCAAGATCCTCGCTGAGGATCAACGGCCGGCCGCCCTCCTGCATCAGGACGCCGCGAAGGCCACTAATGGTCTTTTCGGCGATCGGCCCGTGCCCTGATGTTTCGCCCTCGAGGTCTTCGTCATGGAGCACGACAAAGCCGCCGTCGGCGCGCACACGCAGATCGAGCTCCATCGAGGCGCCAGCCGCAAAACCCTCCGCCATCACCTCGGCTGAGAACAGCGGATCGGCAAACCGCTTCCGCAACCGATGCCATTTCAGGCGAGTCCGATGCCCCCCATGCGAAATCTCCAGCCCCTGCGCATCCAGCAATCTCGTCATCTGCACCAAGTCTCCGCGATGCCACTTCCTGCCTTGACGAGCCGAGATTATCAAGGGCCGACACGGCTTTCATCGGGGTGCCGGAAAGTTTTTCGTCAGGCCGGGCTACAGCGCCGCGTCTTTTCAGACGCACAATGGATGCTGTAACGCTTTGAATTGTTGCATAATTTTATCCTCAAATCGGTTCCGATTTAAGGAATTAGGCAGTAGCGGCCTTATGGTCGCCGAGCGCCAGATACCTGTCGAACATCTCGCCGTCGGCCAGCAAGGTCGCGCTCTCGCCGGCGTAGGTGACAAGGCCACGCTCCAGTACCACGGTGCGATCGGTCAGCGGCAGGACCTTGCGCGCCTTCTGCTCGATGATGATCGCCGACATGCCTTCACCGTCGATGATCTTCCGGAACGCCGCCAGCAGTTCGTCGACGATGATCGGCGCCAATCCTTCGAGCGGCTCGTCGAGCAGCAGCAGCTTCGGATTGAGCATCAACGCCCGTCCGAGCGCCAGCATCTGCTGCTCGCCGCCCGAAAGCTGGTTGCCACGATTGACGCGCCGCTCCTTCAACCGCGGGAACATGGAATAGACGCGCTCGACCGACCATGGGCCGGGGCGGGCGATCGCCGTCAGGTTCTCCTCGACGGTGAGCGACCTGAAGATGTTGCGCTCCTGCGGCACCCAGCCGATACCGGCAGCGGCCCGCCGTTCCGGCCGCGTGCGCGTCAGATCGGCGCCGGCAAAGCTGATCGTTCCGGCATGATGGGTGGTGACGCCGACGATCGTGTCGACCAGCGTCGTCTTGCCCGCACCATTGCGGCCGAGCAGCGAAAGGGACCGGCCTTCGTCGAGCTCGAGACTCACACCGCCGAGAACCCGGGCCTCACCATAACCGGAAACGAGCCTGTCGATCCGCAAAAGCGCCGTCATGCCGTCTCCTCCCCGAGATAGACCGCCTTGACGCGCGGATCGGCGGCGATCTCGCCGACCGTTCCCTCGACCATCACCGCGCCTGCGACCAGAACCGAAATGCGGTCGGCAAAGGAGAAGACGAGATCCATGTCATGTTCGATCAGCACCACCGTCACCTCGGCGGGCAAGCTGCGGACGATGGCCAGCACCTCGCTGCGCTCTTCTTCGGCGACACCGGCCGCCGGCTCGTCGAGCAGCAACACCCGCGGCCGGCTCGCAAAGGCAAGCGCGATTTCAAGAAGCCGCTGCTTGCCATAGGCAATCCGACCGGTCTTCTCGCCCATGACGCCGGAAAGGCCGAAACGCTCCAGGAGGTCCACCGCCTCTCCGGTCGCATTCAGATGGGCGGCCAGCGGGCGCCAGGCGGAGCGGCCAAAACCGTCCCGCTCATTGATCGCCAGCAGAACCGATTCCAGCGGCGTAAAGCCCGAAAAGAGCTGGTTGATCTGGAACGTGCGCGCGATACCGCGCCGCACGCGCCTGTGCGAGGAAAGGCCGGTGATATCCTCGCCGTCGACGATCACCTGTCCGGAAGTCGGCTTCAATACCCCGGTCAGCAGATTGATCAGTGTGGTCTTGCCGGCACCGTTCGGACCGATCAGCGCATGGCGCGCGCCGCTTTCGATCGTCAGCGAGACATCGTTGGTGGCGGTGAAGCCGCCGAAACGCTTGACGAGGTTGCGGGTTTCAAGGGCGACGGTCATCGGCTTTCTTTCAGCTTCACGCCAGGACGCCATGTCGCCAGCCGCCTGATGCCGGCCTGCAGCGAGGCCGGCAGAAATGTGTGCCAGCGAGCGATGCGCTCGCGGCCAACGAGCACAATGGCGATCAGGATCAGGCCGATCCAGAACATCCAGTATTGCGGCGTGGAGACCGAGAGCCAGTCGCGCAGCACGGTGAAGATGACCGCGCCGATGATGCCGCCATAGAGATAACCGACGCCGCCGATGACCAGGACCAGAAGCACATCCGCCGAACGATGGAAGGCGAGGACATCGGGCGAAACGAAACTCGTCGTATGCGTCAGCAGCGCGCCGGCAATGCCGGCATAAGCGGCGGCGATCGTATAGATGACGATGATCCGGTTCCTCGTCGGAATGGCGACCATCGCGGCGCGCATCGGATTGGCCTTGATCGCCCTCAGCGACAGGCCGAAGGAGGAATTCACCAGATGCCGTGCGACAAATGTCAGGACGAAGAGTGCAAGGAGGCTGTAGACATAGCCGGTGCGGCCCCAGAGGTCGAACTCGAAAATGCCGAGGATCGGCCCGATGGCGACGCCGCTGAGGCCATCGGCGCCGCCCGTCACCCATGCCATCTGGTTGGCGAGTTCGGCGAGCATCAAGGCAATGCCGAGCGTCGTCATCAGCCGCGTGAGATCCGAGCCGCGAAGGACGAGGAAGCTCGCTCCGAAGCCGGCAAGGCCGGAGACCGCGGCTGCGGCAAAGAGGCCGGTGACGGGTTCGGCGATGGCATATTTGGCAAAGAGACCTGCAGCATAGGCGCCGAGGCCGAAGAAGGCGGCATGACCGAGCGAAACGATGCCGGCATAACCGAGCACCAGATCGAGGGACAAGGCAAATAGCGCGGTGATGGCGATTTCGGTGAGCAGCAGCATCTTCGAAGGCAGCACGAAGATTGAAGCGATCGCCGCGATCCAGAGGACGATCTCATAGAGCCGCCAGGCGTTGCCGCGGCGAAGCTGTTCGATGGCGCGTTTTCTCGTCTCGCTGCGTGCGTCGCTCATCGGCCACCCTCCCGCGAGAACAGCCCGTGCGGACGCAGGAGAAGCACGGCGACCATGACGCCGTAGATGACGAAGGCGCCGATCTCAGGCACGTAATATTTGCCGGCGACATCGGCGACGCCGAGCAGGAGGGCGGCGAGAAATGGCCCAGTTATCGAGGAGGTACCGCCGACGGTCACCACGATCAGGAAGTAGATCATGAATTTCAGCGGAAAATTCGGATCGAGCCCGAGAATCTCGGTGCCCATCGCGCCGCCGAGGCCGGCAAGGCCCGAGCCGACGGCGAAGGTCATCGCGAAGACCGCGGAGACATTGATGCCGAGCCCGCGGGCAACCCGTCCGTCATCGACAGCGGCACGCAGCTGACTGCCAAAACGGGTTTTCGTCAGCAGGAGCTGCAGCGTGATCGTCAGAAGGATGCAGACAAGGATGATGAAGAGGCGGTAGCGGCCGATGCCGAGGCCGTAGAGATCCCAGCGGCCGGAGAGTTCCTGTGGCAGCTGGATCATCTGCTGCTGGCCGCCCATGAAATAATGGGCGCCGGCGATCGACATGAAGACCAGGCCGACGGAAAACAGCACCTGGTCGAGATGCGGCTTGGAATAGAGATGTCGATAGAGCAGGCGCTCCAGAACCAGGCCGGCAAGCGCGACTGCGAGGAAGGCGATTGGCAAGCACCAATAGAAGGAAACGCCATAGCTGTTCATCAGGACGACGGTGATGTAGCCGCCCGCCATGGCGAAAGCGCCATGGGCAAGGTTGATGAAATTCATCAATCCAAGCGTGATGGTCAATCCGCAGGCGAGAATGAGCAGCAGCATTCCATAGGCGATGCCGTCGAACAGAATAGTCAGCATGACAAACCCGACTTTCCAGGAGCAAAGCGGCGGAGCTGCCGCCGCCGCATCTTATCGTAGAGTTTATTGGCCGGCCTTGACCGGGTCCTTCACATCCTTGTAGGTCGCAAATTCGACGTTCTGCAGTTCGCCGTTCACGTCCTTGACTTCACGCATATAGATATTCTGGATGATATCGCGGGTCTGCGGATCGATGGAGATCGGGCCGCGCGGGCTCGTCCAGGCAAGGCCCTTCATCGCCTTGATCAGCGCGGCACCGTCCGTATCGCCCTTGGTGGCTTCGAGCGCGGCATAGATGGCATGCATGCCATCATAACCGCCGATCGCCATGAAGTTCGGGCGCATGTTGTTATTGGCGGCCTTGAAGGCCTTGACGAATTCGGCGTTCTCCGGGCTGTCGTGCGCTGCCGCATAAAAATGCGCGGTGATGGTGCCGAGCGCAGGCTTGCCCATGCCGTTCAGGATATCGTCGTCGGTAATGTCACCGGTTCCGATCAGCTTGATGCCCGCTTCGGCAAGGCCGCGGTCGACGAACTGCTTCATGAACAGCGAGCCGACGCCGGATGGCAGGAACACGAAGACCGCATCCGGTTTGGCGTCGCGCACACGCTGCAGGAAAGGCGCGAAATCCGGGTTCTGCAGAGGAATGCGCACGGCCTCAGCGACCTCACCGCCCTTTGCCTTGAACTCCTTGGTGAACCAGGTTTCGGCATCGATGCCCGGGCCGTAATCGGTCACCAGGGTTACGACCTTCTTGATATTGTTTTCATGCGCCCAGCGCGCGACCGGCACCGAATATTGCGGCAGGGTGCCGCTGGTGCGAATGAAATATTCCGATGCCTGCGTGATCGACGAGGTGGCGGCGGCCATGACGACGGCTGGCACCTTGGCCTGGGTGATCACGGGCGCGACGGAAAGCGCCAGCGGCGTCAGTCCGAAGCCGGCAAGCGTATTGACCTTGTCGTTGACGATCAGTTCCTGGGCGATACGGCGGGTCTGGTCGGCTGTGCCGGCATCGTCGCGCACCACGAGTTCGATCTTCTTGCCGGCGACGGTGTCGCCGTGCGCAGCGATATAGGCTTTGGCGCCGGCCTCCACCTGGCGGCCGGTCGATGCGAAGGGGCCGGTCATCGGCAGGATGAGACCTACCTTGAATGTATCTTCGGCATAGGACGGCAGACCAAGGCCGGCCGACATGACAAGCCCCGCGGAGAGGGCGAGCAGACTTCTTCTGGCAATCACGGCTTTCTCCTCCTTTTACCGGCGATCTGCGCGATCCGCCGGCCTCCTCTTTCTCCAATCGGCATTCTCGTCGGTCAGCAGGAGAGCCTCCTCGCCCTCGATCGCCGGCCGCGTCTCACGTCGATATCAGCGTCAATCCCGGAACGCGGGTGATCAGGCTGCGATCCTCTTCCATGACGAATTCCAGATTGTGCCGCGCAAGGCGCGCATGTTCTCGCGCCAGCGCCTCGGCGCGGGAGCCTTCACGCATCTCGATTGCCGAAACGATGTCGCGGTGCTGACGCTGCGCATGCACAAGCGACAGGCGGAAGGCGAGCACATCCTCCTGCTTTTCCAGAAACGCGCTCGGCGAGGCAAAGGGCAGTTGCGTCGCCCGTTCCACCTCTCGCCGCATCATGTCGCTGCCCGCAAGGCCGGCGAGCATGGAATGGAATTCCGCATTGAGCTCGACATACTGGGCAAACAGCATGTCCTCCGGCCGATCGCGAAAGCATTTGTCGAGCTCGAGGATCAGACCCTTGATCGCCTTGAGCTTGGCTGGCGTGACACCGCGTTCGGCGGCGAGACGCGCTGCCGTGCCTTCAAGCACACCACGCAGCTCGATGGCGTCGAAAACATCCGCGGTGGTGAAACCGCGCACGGCGTAACCGCCGGAGGGGATCTGCTCGAGCAGGCCTTCCTGTTCGAGACGCGCAAGGGCCGCGCGCAGCGGTGTGCGCGAAATGCCGAGCTTTTCGGCGAGCCAGACTTCCGAAAGACGTTCGCCCGGCGAGACCCCGCCGCCGAGCACGAGATCACGCACGCCAAGAAGGCCTTTCAAGGCCTGGCTGTCGCGCTTGCGATCCACGGTTCCCTTTTCCGCAACCATCTCCCGTTCCATCCCGAAATTTGCGGTCCGCGGCCTATTCGGGCGCTCCGGCCTTCACGTGTCGCGGACGACATTCCCCATTCCTTTTCGAAAAGAGTACGACGTGTATACCGACGCCTGTCAAGTAATTATTGCATGATCAATGCCACATCATTTCATATCTGAATGGTTATCAATAAGATTGAATTTTAGTATTTTTCCGCGACATTCGTTATGTCACTTGCTGGCAGCACAATTTTCGGCTTATCATTGTATACAGCTTGGACACATAAAATTTCAGCATGATGAGGAGAGAGGCCCATGATGATTGCGCCGCAAAGCGAGAGCCGGGAGAAGGCGCCTCTTGCCGATCTTCTCTCGCATTATTCCATCGAGGTGACGTCGCGCGACCTCCAGTCGCTGGACAGCATGACGGCGACCCTGCCGCAGGGTTGCGAGGTTTTCGTCGCCCATCTTCCGAAGGAAGATATCGGCCTTCTGGTAAGGGCCTCGGCGGGGCTGAGAGATGCCGGCTTCGTACCGGTTCCCCACATCGTTGCCCGCAACATCCGGAACTGCCTGGAACTCGACACCATGCTTGCTCGGCTTTCCGAGGAGGCTGGTGTCCGCCATGCGCTCGTCCTCGGCGGTGATCGGGACGATGCCGCCGGCGCCTTCGGCTCCAGCCTGGACCTGATCGAAACAGGGCTCTTCCAGGCATATGGCATCGGCCGGATCGCCATCGCCTGCTACCCGGAAGGGCATCCCCGCATCGCCGGCGCCATCCTCGATGCGGCACTGACGGCAAAGGTTGATGCGGCTGCACGTGCGGGGCTCGATGTGTTATTGGTGAGCCAGTTCCTGTTCGATCCGAAACCGCTCCTGAACTTTGCAAGGCGGCTTCGCGAACGGGGCGTGACGGCGCCGCTGAGCGTCGGCATCGCCGGGCCGGCCAGCCGCACAAAGCTTCTCAAATACGCGCTTCGCTGCGGCGTCGGCGCATCCTTGCGGGCGCTGCGCGAAAGAAGCGAGATCGCCCGCAACGTACTTTCGGGCGAAACACCGGAAGAGTTGCTGATGGAGATTGCCGCAGCACAGGCCGCCGAACCGGATCTCGGCATCAGCGGCGTGCATTTCTTCACCTTCGGCGATCCGGCCCAATCCATCCGCTGGGCAGAGCAGCAGGTGGATCGCTGACTGAAACCGGCTGCAAGGCCTCGACAAGCATCTTTTCAGTGGGAGGAATATCATGACGAAACAGAGCCTCGAGCAGAAGCTGAATGCCGCCGGCAACACGGTGGATATGCTCCGCAATTCGCAGATCGGCGCCTATATCTATCCCGTCGTACCGCCGGAATTCAGCAATTGGCGCGACGAGCAGCGCGCCTGGCGCGAAACCGCCGTGCTCTTCGACCAGTCGCACCATATGGCCGAACTGATGATCGAGGGGCCGGATGCGCTGAAGCTCATCTCGCATCTCGGCATCAACAGCTTTGCCAATTTCCCGGTCAATCGCGCCAAGCAGTTCGTGCCGGTCAGCCATAGCGGCCACGTCATCGGCGATGTCATTCTTTTCCATCTGGCCGAAAGCCAGTATCTCATCGTCGGCCGCGCACCGACGATCAACTGGGTAGAGTTCCACGGGCAGACCGGCGGCTACGACGTGAAGCTCGACCGCGACGACCGGTCACCATCGCGCCCCGGCGGCAAACCGGTCGTGCGCCGGCGGTATCGCTACCAGATACAGGGACCGAACGCCTGGAAGATCCTCGAAAAGGTCAACGGCGGACCGCTCGCCGATGTCAAGTTCTTCAACATGGATACGATGAACATCGGCGGGCGCCGCGTGCGCACGCTGCGCCACGGCATGTCAGGCGCCCCCGGCCTCGAGATTTTCGGACCCTATGAAGAAGGTGACGAGATCCGCAACGTCATCCTGGAAGCGGGTGAAGAATTCGGCCTGCGCCAGGTCGGTGCCCGTGCCTATGCGACCAACACGCTGGAATCCGGCTGGATTCCGGCGCCGCTGCCGGCAGTGTACACCGACGAGCGCATGAAACCCTTCCGCGAATGGCTGGGCGCCGACAGCTATGAAGCGACCGGCTCGATCGGCGGCAGCTTCGTCTCCGACAATATCGAGGACTATTATCTGACCCCGTACGAACTCGGCTATGGCCCGTTCGTCAAGTTCGACCACGACTTCATCGGCCGCGCGGCGCTCGAAAAGATTGCCGACAAGCCGCATCGCAAGAAGGTGACATTTGCCTGGAACCAGGACGATGTCGCCAAAGTCTTCCAGTCGCTGGTCGACCCCTCTGCCGATAACTACAAATATATCGACCTGCCGCTATCCAACTATGCTTCGTCCAACTACGACATGGTAGTGAAGAACGGCCGGACGATCGGCCTGTCGATGTTCTCAGGCTACAGCCACAACGAACGCACCATGCTTTCGCTCGGTACTGTCGAGCCTGACGTAGAGGTCGGCGACGTGCTGACCCTCGTCTGGGGCGAGCCGGACGGCGGAACCCGCAAGACCACCGTCGAACGTCACAGGCAGCTTGAGATCCGCGTCAAGGTCGCGCCGGTTCCTTACGCGCGCGATGCGCGCGAAGCCTATGCCGACAGCTGGCGCACCCGGCAGACGGCGTAGGCAACGGCGCCCTGAAAGCGGATCGCCGATGCCGCTTTCCCTCTCCTGAGAGCATCCTCTCAGGAGCGGTAGGCTGCGGATATCGCCTCCGAAGCGGCTGCTATGTCAGCGGAATGGCCGGCCTGCCTGAGGGCCGCACCATACGCCACGACATTCGAGAGCACCGTCTGGAATGCGGCGCGCGGCCCAGTATGGTTCAGCCGCACGAGACGGGCCGGCGCGGTTCCGACGCCTTCGCTCATCTCGACCCCGATCTGTCCGGCGGTTGCGATCAGCGCGGCAGGCTCCAGCGTCTGCGGCACCGGCACGGCCGTCATCAGGTTCGACGCCTTGCATGCCGGCACCCAGGCCGGGGCTCCGAGTGCGGCAAGCCCCGCCCGTGTCGCCGATGCCGCAAGCGCATGACGGGCGACGATATTCTCCATGCCCTCGGCCTCGATCCGGTCGAGCGCCGTCTCCAGCGCGAAGAATTCCAGCGGCGCCGGTGTTCCCGGCAGGCTACGCCGGCCGCCGTCGATCCAGCTCTTCAGATCGGCCAAAGACAAGATCGAATCGCGCGGGGCGCCGTCTCTGAGGATCAGATCCCAGGCGCCGCCGCTGACCGAAATTGCGGACACGCCGGCCGGGCCACCGAGCGCCTTCTGTGGCCCGATCACCGCGATGTCGATGCCGAGATCGTCGACGTCGAGCTGATGGCCGCCGACCGAGGCGACCGCATCGACGACGGTGACGATGTCGCGAGCCCGGGCAAGCGCCAGTATCTCGGGCAGGGGGTTCAGAATGCCGCTCGCGGACTCCGCGTGAACGAGGGCGAGCACATCGATCCGGGGACCGGCGTCGAGCGCTTTCGCCATCGCATCGATCTCGATCGGCAGGCCCGGCTCGGCGACAACATCCTCTACCGTCGCGCCACCCCGCCGCAGCCATTGCCCGAACCAGCCGCCATAGGGGCTGGTTATGATATTGAGTGCAGTCAGGCCGGGGCGCGCAAGGCTGACCGCCGCCGCCTCCAGCGCCACCACCGCTTCGGCCTGCACCAGCACTATGTCGTTGCGGCTGTGCAAGATACCGCCGATCCTGTCGGCAAGGACGGCGTAGCGCTCCGCGGGATAGGAGGGCACGCCATGCAAGGGATTCCAACCAAGATCGAACATGGATACTTCCTTCAGCAGGGATCGGTCACGAGACGGGGGACGGCGGCAACGAGTGCGCGGGCGGCCTCCGATTGCGGCGCGGCAACGACCGCCGCTGCCGGGCCGGTCTCGACGATCCGTCCGCCATCCATAACGGCGATGCGGTGGGAGACGGCGCGCACCACGGCAAGATCGTGCGAAATGAACAGACAGGCAATGCCCTGTTCTTTCTGCAGACCGACCAGAAGCTCCAGGATCCTGCCACGCACGGTCACATCGAGCGCCGAGACCGCCTCGTCGAGCACCAGCAGCGAGGGCCGTGTCGCAATCGCCCGCGCAATCGCCACGCGCTGCCGCTGGCCGCCGGAGAGTGCCCGCACCGGGCGGGCGGCATGATCTGCGGTGAGGCCGACACGCTCCAGCAGCTTGGCGATCTCGCCAGGACGTCGATCTTTCGCGACAACGCCATGGATGCGAAGCGGATCGTCGAGCACTGCACCAACGCTCGCCAGCGGATTGAAGGCGGCGAGCGGATCCTGAAACACCATCTGCATACGCGCCCGTCGGCGGCGCAAAGGCGCGCCGTTCAGCGCGAGCCAATCCTCTCCCTCGAACCGAATCGAGCCGATATCGGCAGCAACAAGCCGCAGCAGGATGCGCGACAGCGTCGATTTCCCGCTGCCGGAGGCGCCGACGAGGCCGAGCGTTTCCCCGGCCGCGATGGTGAGCGACACATTCTCGAGAGCAGCAATCCGGCGTCCCACAGACGAAAAACCTTTCGACAGGTTTTCGATGGAAAGCAGCCTGTCCTTCATGACGGCACCTCCGCGATCAGCGGCGGCGTCGCGAGGTCGCGATGGCTGGCGATCAGGGCGGCGGTGTAGTCACTCTTGGGCGCCGAAAGCACCGAACGGACGGGGCCTGCCTCGACCAGCCTCGCATTGCGGAAAACGGCGATGCGATCGACGAAGCCGGAGGCCAGCGCGATGTCGTGGGTGATGAAGAGCAGCGTCATGCCATCCTCGCGCACCAGCCCGTCGAGCAGGCGGACGATCTCGCCCTGGACAACGACATCGAGCGCACTGGTCGCCTCGTCGGCGATCAGCAGCGCAGGCCTCGCGGCAATGGCTGCGGCGATCGCCACGCGCTGGCGCTGGCCGCCGGAGAGCTGATGCGGAAAGGACCGCATCGCCTTGTCGGGCTGCGGTATCCGTACCCGCTCAAGCAATTCCTCGGCCCTGGCATAGGCCTGTCTCCAGCTGAGGCCGAGATGGCGCCTGGCGCCCTCGGCGATCTGCTCGCCGATCGTCAGGACGGGATTGAGGCTGGAGCCTGGATCCTGGAAGACGAAGCCGAAATCGCGGCCTGGGCGAGGCCGATGACCAAGGCCGGGCCAAAGCATCTCGCCGCCGACCTTCGTTCCCTCCGGCAGCAGACCGGTAAGCGCTCGGGCAAGCGTGCTCTTGCCGGAGCCGCTTTCGCCGATGATCGCCAACCTTTCGCCGGCGACGATATCAAGATCGATATGGTCTAGCGCGGCTGCACCGCTGCTGCCGCGCCCATAGGTGACCGAAAGCTGTCGCAGGCTCAAAAAAATCCCGCTCATGCCGCCCTCATGCCATGATCGCCAAGCGCCCTGCTCAGACCCTCGCTGAAGAGATGGACGCCGAGTACGGTCACGGCGAGTGCCGCACCCGGTATGACCGAGAGATAGGGTGCCGAACGCAACACGCTGCGGCCCTCTGCGATCATCGAACCCCAGGTGGCGATATTGGGATTGCCGAGACCCACGAAGGAAAGCGCTGCCTCGGTGAGGATCGCACCGGCGACGATGGTGGCCGAAAGCGCCAGCACCGGCGGCAGCGCGTTCGGCAGGATTTCCCGGAAGGCGATCTCGGCCGGATGCATGCCGATCACCCTTGCCGAGGCGACATAATCCTGCTCGCGGATCGCAAGCACCTGCGCTCTCGTCAACCGCGCCGGATCGGCCCAGGTGCCGAGTGCGATGGCAAGGACGACAACCGGGGTCGAGACGCCGATGGTGCTGACGAAAGCGAGAGCGAGCAGGAAAGCCGGCATGATCTGGAAGGCGTCGACCACGCGCATCAGCGCCTCGTCGACGAGCCCGCCGGCAAAACCGGCCGCAAGGCCGACGCAGAGCCCAAGCACCATGGCCGCAAACGCCGCCGCCAGGCCAACGGCAAGCGAGGTTCTGGCACCATAGAGCAGGCCCGCCAGCACGTCGCGGCCGAGACGGTCGGTGCCGAGCGGAAATCCCGGATCGGTGAACGGCGCCAGCAGGGCGCGGCCGGCAATTTTCAGCGGATCGCCCGGCGAAATAACGGGAGCGAGCAGCCCGGCCACAAGCAGGACGAGAAGGATCGCAAATCCTGCCGCACCTTCCGGCTTGCGCAGCAGTCGCCACAGCCAGCTCATGCGCCGCCCTCCGATGCGCCGATGCGTGGGTCGAGTGCGGCATAGACGAGATCGACGAGGAAATTGACCGAGATGACCAGGACGGCGCTGGTGACGATGATGCCCATCAACAACGGCGCGTCACGGCCGTTGACCGCCTCCTGCGCCAGCCGCCCGAAGCCCGGGATTGCAAAGATGCTCTCGATCACCACGCTGCCGCCGAGCATGGCCGCCGACTGCAGCCCGAGCATGGTGACGAGCGGCAGCAGCGCGTTGCGCGCGACATGGCGCAGCACGATCCGGCTCCGCGACAGACCCTTGGCCCGGGCAAAGAGCACGAAATCGAGCTTCCATGCCTCGGCCATGCCGCTGCGCATCACCCGCAGGAACAGAGCGAGATAGATCAGCGCGAGCGCACCGACCGGCAGAACGAGGTGATCGGCGATATCGAGCGCGCGCGAAAATCCTGTCTTGCCAGAAGCGATCGTCTCGACGCCGGCGATCGGAAACCAGCGCAGCTTCACCGAAAAGGCGATGCTCAGCACCAGTCCGAGCCAGAAGCTCGGAATGGCATAGACGATCAGCGAGCCGATCGACAGCAGCCGGTCGCGCAGACCGCCCGGCCGCGCTCCGGCAAGGATGCCGAGCGCTGAGCCGAGGCCGAAGGATAGCGCCGTCGCGCTGCCCATCAGCAGCAGCGTATTGGGCAGGCGTTCGGCAATGAGCGCACCAACCGGCCGGCCGAAGGCGACCGACCAGCCGAGATCGAAGCGTGCGAGTGAGGAAAGGTAGAGCCAGAGGCGCGCGAACATCGATTGGTCGAGGCCGTAGCTCTCGCGCAGCGACTGCCTAAGTGCGGCATCGCCGCCGCCAATCGAGCCGAGATAGGCGTCGACAGCATCGCCCGAGGCGGATTCAAGCAGGAAAAAGGTGAAGATCACCACGATCAGCAGCACTGGAATGCTGCTGATCGCCCTGCGCCTCAGGAGGATGATTGCACGTCTCACGCCGGACAGGGCCTCTGGAAGAGAATTGCCGCCGATCCTATCACGATTGCAGCGCCGTATCGCCCCAGTTCGAGACGGCCCAGCGCGGATTGTCCGAGACGTTGAGCACGCTGTCGCGTGCGACGGTGATGAAACCCCATTCCGCGACGTTGATCAGCGGCAGATCGGCGACGACGAGCTGCTGGAACTTGCGGTACAGATCGGTGCGCGCCGCCGTGTCGACAGTCTCCGAGGCCTGCTTGATGATCTTGTCGAGCTCCGGATTGACGTAGCCGCCCTGATTGGAGAAGGGCACGCCGGCTGGCGTCCCGGACTGGACGAGAATGGTGGTGGAGATCGCCGGATCACCACGGAAGACCGGCGGACCGACGGCGAGGTCGAAGTCGTGGTCGGTATAAACAGCCTTCTGGTGCGCGGCCGCATCGGCATTGACGATCTCCGCGTTGATGCCGATCACCGCGAGCGCCTGGCGAAGATAATCGCCGAACTGCCGGGTCTCGTTGAAATAGGGCGCGGGGCGAAGCTTCAGCGTGAAGCGGTTGCCGTCGGGGCCTTGCTTGTAGCCGGCCTTGTCAAGAATGTCATTGGCGGCAGCCGGATTGAAATCATAGGCCGCGACATCCGGCGTATAAAACTGCGGCGCATTCTTCGGCACCGGGCCGGTCGAAGCGGCGGCGTAGCCGAGGAAGATCGTGTCGACCACGAATTTCTTGTCGATCGCCTGGGCAATCGCCTGGCGGACCCTGAGATCGGCCAGTTCCTTGCGGCGGTGATTGATCTCGACGACGAGCTGGTAGGTCAGGGCCTCATAGCCCTTCGAAATCACCTTGATGCCGGCGACTTTCGAAATGCGGTCGAGATCGGCCAGCGGCACGGCCGAGAAGGCGGCAAGCTGGATTTCGTCTGCTTCGAGTGCCGCGCCCGCAGCCTCGCGATCGGGCAGCACGCGGAAGATGATCTCGTCGAGTTTCGGCTGCTCCTTGTCCCAGTAATTCTCGTTGCGCGTCAGCCGGTAATATTCGCCGGGCTTGTGTTCGGCGAACTTGAAGGGCCCTGTGCCGATCAGCGTATTGTTGGCAGGATTGGTGGCGATATCGGTGCCGTCGAAAATATGCTTGGCAACGACGCTGGTGACAACAGGCAGCGCGTTGCGGATCAGCTGGAACGGCGTCGGCTTGGAGAAGCGGAAGATGGCGGTGTAATCATCGGGCGTATCGACGGCTTCGAGATTGGCGAAAACCAGGCGGCCCAGATTCTGCAGCGGCTTCCAAATGTTGAGCGCGGAGAAGGCGACATCGACCGAGGTGAACGGCTTGCCGTCGTGCCAGGTGACGCCGTCGCGCAGTTTGAAGGTGACCGAGAGGCCGTCATCCGAGCCCTCCCAGGAGGTGGCGAGGCGTGGTGAAAGCCCGTCCTTGCCGTCGAACGACGCTTCGGCGAGCGGCTCGATCACCTTGCTTGCGACGAAGAAGACGCCGTTCGAGGCGACGATGGCAGGATTGAGGTTCTTCGGCTCGGAATCGGCCGCAACGATCAGCCGGCCGCCGCCCGGGTTCGTCTGCGCGGTCTGCGCGAGCGCCTGCCGGGCGAGCGCCGTCGAGGCAAGGAGCAGGGCGGTGCCCTTCATCAGCGTGCGCCTGGAGATAGATGGTACGGTCATGACCCCTCCTGATCGGTGAACAGATCGCACGACTATATTCGAAGCGAAAAGATCATTGCGACGGATATTAAATTCAAATGCGCAAGCCGGGCGAGATATTTTTCTGCCCTGCGCGCATTCGCCTGAGCAAACCGTGCCGCGTTCACACGACACGCAACCTGAGAGGAAATGAAATTCCCGCCGGAAATTATCGCAGCCGGCCTCGATTTGATTTCGGCGACCACCTACGTAACCGATATCCGATGCGGGGCAGGCGGCCGCCTTGCCCGATCCATGAGGAAAGTCATGACCCCACGGCAGTTGCGCCTCGGCGCCTTCATGCGTCCCGTCAGCCTGCATACCGGCGCCTGGCGCTATCCCGGTTCCTATCGCGACGCCAATTTCAATTTCGCCCATCTGAAGTCCTTCGCGCAGGCGCTGGAACGGGCGAAATTCGACGCCTTCTTCATGGCCGATCATCTTGCCGTGCTCAACATGCCGGTCGAGGCGCTCAGGCGCAGCCACACCGTGACCTCCTTCGAACCCTTCACGCTGCTGTCGGCGCTTGCGGCGGTGACGGAGCGTATCGGCCTCGTCGCGACCGCGTCCACCACCTTCGACGAGCCCTATCACATTGCCCGGCGTTTCGCCTCGCTCGACCATATTAGCGGCGGCCGCGCCGGCTGGAACATCGTCACGACGTCCAACCCCGACGCCGCGCTCAACTTCGGGCTGGACGAACACATGGAGCACGGCGAACGCTATCACCGGGCGCGGGAGTTCTACGATGTCGTGACCGGCCTCTGGGATAGTTTCGCTGACGACGCCTTCATCCGCGACCGGGAAAGCGGCCTGTTCTTCGATCCGGGCAAGATGCATGTGCTCGGCCACAAGGGCGAAGAACTCAGCGTCCGCGGACCGCTCAATATCGCCCGGCCGCCGCAGGGTTGGCCCGTCATCGTCCAGGCCGGCCAGTCTGACCCCGGCCGCCAGCTTGCCGCGGAGACCGCCGAAATGGTCTTCTGTTCGCCGCGCGATCTGGCCGCCGGCAAGGCGCTCTATGCCGATATCAAGGGTCGCATGGAAGCCATCGGCCGCAACCGTGACCATCTGAAGATCCTGCCCGCCGCCTTCATCATCGTCGGCGACAGCATCGACGAGGCACGCGCCAAACGCGCCACGCTCGATAGTCTGGTGCATTACGACAGCGCCATCGCTTCGCTTTCGATCGCGCTCGGCCATGACGCGTCCGACTTCGATCCCGACGCACCGCTGCCATCAGACATTCCCGACACCAATGCCAGCAAGACCGGCCGCGCCCAGGTACTGAAGCTTGCGGCGGAGGAAAATCTGACGGTGCGCCAGCTGGCGCAGCGTTATGGCGGTTATGCCGGCCTTGCCTTCGTCGGCACGCCGGCCAGCATCGCCGACGAGATGGAGCGCTGGCTTGACGAGGAGGGTTCGGACGGTTTCAACGTCGTCTTTCCCTATCTACCGCAGGGTCTCCTCGACGTCACCGAACGGCTGGTTCCCGAGCTGCAGCGCCGCGGCCTGTTCCGCAACGAATATCAGGGCACAACGCTGCGCGAACATCTTGGATTGCCGCGGCCGGAGAACCGGTTTTTCGCCGCCAGTGCGTAAGACGCTACGGGCAATCCTCGCGGGGCAAGACGATGCCTTTAACCGTCAGAATTCGACGGTCCTGTTGTCGAAGCCCAGCCGCGCGGGTTCGAATTCCCTTTCATCCGCGGAGGGATCGCGCAATGCCTCAAACAGCGTCTTCGGCGTCCAGTTCACCCGAAATTCAGCATAGCTGACAAGGACATAAGCCGCTTCGCCGCGATCTGTGATCACCAGCGGCCGCTCGCTCGCTTCCTTCTTTGCCTTGCTCGGATTCCGGTTGAAGGCTGCGCCGGTCATGAAGGATATTTTCATCGAAACCATCCAAATTACATCAAGAGGAAATATACCCGACCTGCCGGTCTCAGACCATGGCCCCCACATCGAACGCGTCGCTTTCGCCCGCCATCAGTTCGAGGGGCCAGATGATGTTGCGGTCGCCTCCCGGATAGAACTGCCGATAAGCCGGCATGGTGGCGAGAAGCATCCGGCCGAGCGCGACGCCGAGATCGTAGAGCGAGATGCGGAAGCAGCTCAGCGACGGCTGCAGGAACCGTGCGCGCGGTGCATCGCGGAAGCCGATCACCGCAAGGTCGCGGCCGGGCATGACGCCCGATTCCATCAGGCGGCGGTAAAGGCCGATCGCCATCAGCTCGTAGATCAGGATCACCGCCGTCGGCCGCTCTTCGAGCAGCAGCAGCTCATGGGCCGCCTGATAGCCGCCCTGTTCGCTCGACCTGACGCGGATGACGAGGGACGGGTCGAACGGAATGTCGTGCCGCTCGAGCGCCCGGCGATAGCTGTCGATAAAGAGATAGCCGAGGTTGGCTTCGCTCGACGGCGCGGTGATCGCGATCCGGCGGTGGCCCAGCGCGATCAGCCGCTTGACGGCATGGTCGGCCACGCCCTCGAAATCGAGATCGATCCAGGGAAAATTGCCGGCCGAAAGGCTGCGGCCGAGCGCGACGAAGGGAATCTTTGCCCGCGACAGAAAATCGATGCGCCGGTCGACGCGCTGCGTGTCCGAGATGATCATCGCATCGACGATGCGCCGCGCCACCATCCGCTTCAGATATTCGTGCGGGTCCTCGTCGCTCGGGCAGGGCAACATGATGAGATCGAGCTTGTGTCGGGCAAAGACGCTCTGCAAGCCGCTGGTGACGCCGAGGAAGAAGTTGTCGGCGTTCTCGACCGTCTCCTTGCTGGATTCGATCATCAATCCGATGACCTTCGTCTCCCCCTGCCTCAGGCTCCGCCCAGACTGGTTGGCGACATAGCCGAGTTCCTCGGCCGCCGCCAGCACCCGCCGGCGGGTTTCCTGATTGACATCGGGCTTGCCGTTCAGCGCGCGGGAGACCG
This sequence comes from Rhizobium aouanii, assembly GCF_037002925.1. Classification (NCBI taxonomy): domain Bacteria; kingdom Pseudomonadati; phylum Pseudomonadota; class Alphaproteobacteria; order Hyphomicrobiales; family Rhizobiaceae; genus Rhizobium; species Rhizobium aouanii. The sequence goes on along the minus strand of NZ_JBAMYD010000013.1, from coordinate 76,490 downwards.
TGCCGATCGAGATATTCAAGTGTTCGGCAAGCTGGCGAATCCCCTTCGTCGGCTGCGATTTTGTTTCAGTCTGCAATTTCGCATTTCGCCTCTATTGACACGGTAAAATGTTTCCGCATACAGTCGTAAACGTTTACGGAGTGCGTGTCACGAGGAGAGTTGACACCATTCCCCTGGAGGAAATCGTGAAATTCAGTGCCATTCTGTGCGGATGCGGAGCTATGTCCAAAGGTTGGTTGCGAGCCATCGCTTCCAACCCCCTCCTGGCCGACTCCATCACCATCGTCGGCCTCGTCGACCTGAACCGGGAGACGGCGGAAAAGCTTGCCGCGGAGTTCGGCCTTGACGGTGCCGTCATCGGTTCGGACCTGTCCGACGTCATCGCGGCCACAAAGGCCGACCTGGTCTTCGACATCGTCATTCCGGCCGCGAGATACGACGTCGTTTCCACCGCACTTAAGGCCGGCTGCCATGTGCTCAGCGAAAAGCCGATGGCGGCCTCGCTTGCCGAGGGTGCTGCGCTGATCGATCTTGCCGCCGAGACCGGTCGCATCCACGCCGTCATCCAGAACCGCCGCTTCATAACAGGCGTCAGGCGCCTTCGCCGCTTCGTCGAAAGCGGCGCGATCGGCGAACTCACCGGCATCCATTGCGACTTCTTCATCGCGCCGCATTTCGGCGGCTTCCGCGAAGAGATGGACAATGTCCTGCTTCTCGACATGGCGATCCACACCTTCGATGCGGCCCGCTACGTCGCCGGCAGGAAGCCGCTCGCCGTCTATTGCGTCGAGCGCAATCCGAAAGGTTCCTGGTACAGGCACGGCGCCTCGGCCAATGCCATCTTCGAATTTTCCGACGACATCGTCTTCACCTATCGCGGCTCCTGGTGCGCCGAGGGCGAGCGCACCAGCTGGGAAAGCCAGTGGCGCCTCGTCGGCTCGAAGGGAATGCTCACCTGGGATGGCGAAGAGAATTTCAAGGCGACCATTGCCGGCGAAGAGCCCGGCCTTCTACGCGGCGCTGCTGCCGTAAACGTTCCCGGTCCGGAACATGACGAGGAGACCAATGGCCACGCCAGCGTCATCGCCGACTTCATCGCGGCGATCGGCACCGGCAAACGGCCCGAGACGGTCAATTCCGACAATATCCGAAGCCTTGCCATGGTCTTCGGCGCGATCGAAAGCGCCAAGACGGGCAGGCGCGTCGAAATTTCAGCATAGGATGACGTGACGTGAGCAACCCTGCAAAATCCATTCGTATCGGCACCATGGTCAGCGGCAACAAGGGCGATGCCGCCACCCGCATCGGCGAGATCGCCGACTTGGGCTTCGAAAGCTTCGAACCCTTCTTCTGGCAGACGACCAAGGGCCAGGACCTTGCTGAGCTCGGCAAGCGCTGCCTCGATGCAATCGGCGACCGCGACATCACCATCTCGACGCTCGGCATGTTCGGCAATCCGCTGGAAGAGACCGCGATCGACCTGGAGACGCTGCAGGGCTGGAAGGACTGCATCGACAATGCCCATCACTTCGGCGCCACCTGCGTTGCCGGCTTCACCGGCCGCATCCGCGGCAAGCCGCTGACCGACAGCCTGCCTCGCTACAAGCAGATCTGGAGCGGGCTTGCCAAACGCGCTGCCGACAAGGGCGTCAAGATTGCCTTCGAGAATTGCGCCATGGACGGCAACTGGGCAAGCGGCGACTGGAACATCGCCCACAATCCCGATGCCTGGGAACTGATCTTCAACGAGACGCCTGACGATAATATCGGGCTGGAGTGGGAACCGTGCCATCAGATGGTCTATCTGATCGACCCTTTGCCGCAGATCCGCAAATGGGCGCACAAGTTCTTCCACGTCCACGGCAAGGACGCGACCATCCGCTGGGAGGTCATCAAGGAACACGGCATCTTCGGCAAGGAGAAGTTCGTCTTCATGCGCACGCCGGGCTTCGGCGACAGCAACTGGACCGACATCATTTCCGAGCTGCGCCTTGCCGGCTGGTCGGGCTCCATCGATATCGAAGGCTGGCACGACCCGGTCTATCGCGACGCGCTTGAAATGACCGGCCAGGTCTATGCGCTCAACCACCTCAAGCATGCCCGGGGCGGCGAATTCGTCGTCGATCCGGTCTGATGATATCGTGGCCGGCAAGGAGGAATTGCCGGAAACGGGGATAACCACAAAGGAGGAGAATCATGGCTATCCGAAAATATGCAATTCTGGGCGCTCTGGCGCTCGCAGGCATCTCGCTCACCGGCCTTTCGGCCAGGGCCGAAGACGTCACGCTGACGCTCTGGTCGCTGGACAGGGACATCCAGCCGGCGCCGAACCTCGTCAAGGAGTTCAACGCCCAGAACAACGGCATCAAGATCGAATACCGGCTGATCCAGTTCGACGACGTCGTCACCGAGGCCATGCGCGCCTATGCGACCGGCCAGGCGCCCGACATCATCGCCGTCGACAATCCGGAGCATGCGCTGTTCTCGTCGCGCGGCGCCTTCCTCGACCTCACCGACATGATCTCCAAGTCGACGGTCATCAAGCCGGCAAACTATTTCCCCGGACCGCTGAAATCCGTGGAGTGGGACGGCAAGTATTTTGGCGTGCCGAAGGCGACGAACACGATCGCGCTCTACTACAACAAGGACATGTTCAAGGCGAAGGGCCTCGACCCGAACAAGCCACCGCAGACCTGGGACGAGCTCGTCGAGGATGCGCGCAAGCTGACTGACCCCGCCAAGAACGTCTACGGTCTCGCCTTCTCGGCCAAGGCCAATGAGGAGGGCACGTTCCAGTTCCTTCCCTGGGCTCAGATGGGTGGCGGCGGCTATGAAAATATCAATGCCGAGGGCGCGGTGAAGGCGCTCGAGGTCTGGAAGACGATCATGGACGAGAAGCTCGCTTCCCCCGACACGCTGACGCGCGGCCAGTGGGATTCGACCGGCACCTTCAACTCCGGCAATGCGGCAATGGCGATCTCGGGTCCCTGGGAACTCGACCGCATGAGCCAGGAAGCGAAGTTCGACTGGGGCGTCACATTGCTTCCGGTTCCCAAGGAAGGCGCTGAACGCTCTTCGGCCATGGGTGACTTCAACTGGGCGATCTTCGCCACCAGCAAACATCCGGCCGAAGCCTTCAAGGCGCTCGAATTTTTCGCCTCGCAGGACGACAAGATGTTCAAGAATTTCGGCCAGCTTCCGGCCCGTTCCGACATCTCGATCCCCGAGACCGGCCAGCCTCTGAAGGATGCCGCCCTCAAGGTCTTCCTCGAACAGCTGAAATACGCCAAGCCGCGCGGCCCGCATCCGCAATGGCCGAAGATCTCCAAGGCGATACAGGACGCTATTCAGGCAGCACTGACCGGCCAGATGAGCCCGAAAGACGCGCTCGATCAGGCCGCGGATAAGATCAAGGCTGTGCTTGGCTAGTTGGCGTCGAGCCAGCGCTCGCTCCATCTTCTCCCCAGCGGGGGTCCGAAGGACGGGGCGAGACCGGTGGCTCGACCCAGGCAAAGATACCCAAAGTGCAGATGAGGGGGATGAGGAGCGACAGCGGCGAATGTTCTGAACGCAAGTGAAGAACAGCAGACGCCGAATTCGCCGCCCCTCATACGGCTGCCGCCACCTTCTCCCCCGCTGGGGAGAAGGGGATCCACCGATGGCTCAACAGCCATCCAACCATTTCCTCCCGGCAGGGGCCGTCTTCCGCATCATGCGCCAGGCGGCCCCGTTCGGAGAATCGGAGGACCCATGAAGAGGATCCTGATGAGCGTCAGGGACGGCCGCGGTTTCGATATCGTGCTGGTCGCTTTCCCGCTCGGCTTTCTGTTTCTGATGGCGGGGCTGCCGCTGATCTACAATGTCGTGATGAGCTTCCAGGAGGTCGACATGTTCAGCCTCGGCACCTTCTCGCGTCCCTTCGTCGGCTTCAAGAATTATACCGACCTCTTCGCACAGCCGGAAACGCTGCCGATCCTCTACAACACCGTCATCTTCGTTGTTGGCTCCATCGCCGGCCAGTTCCTGATCGGCTTCGGCCTGGCGCTGTTCTTCTGGGTCAATTTTCCCGGCGCCTCATGGATGCGCGGCCTGTTCCTGGTCTCCTGGGTGATGCCCGGTCTCGTCGTCGGCGCCATCTGGAACTGGATTCTCTCCGGCGATTTCGGCGTGTTGAATTTCATTCTCAAGGAAAGCGGCATCATCTCCGGCAACATCTTCTGGCGCTCGGATCCGCATTATTCGCTCTATGCCGTCATCATCGCCAATGTCTGGCTCGGCACCTCGTTCAACATGATCCTGCTTTCCGTCGGCCTCGCCGGCATTCCGGCCGATCTCTTTGAGGCGGCCGAACTCGACGGCGCCAATGTCTGGCAACGCTTCTGGACGATCACGCTGCCGATGATGCGTTCGACCATCGGCGCCATCATCGCGCTCGGCCTGATCTTCACGCTGCAGCAGTTCGATCTTTTCGCCGCGATCACGTCGGGCGGGCCGAACAACTCGTCGAACGTCACGCAATACTGGGCCTGGGATCTCTCCTTCCGCCAATACGACTTCGCCAAGGGCGCGACGATCTCCGTCATCATGATCGTCTTCGTCATGTTCGCGTCCGTCGTCTATGTCCGGTCCACACGCCACGAGGTGCGCGGATGAATACGACGAACCGCGACCGGCTGATGCTCGCGATATCGATCGTCATGGCGGCGATCTATCTGTTCCCGCTCTACTGGATGTACATCACCGCGCTGAAAAGCGGCTCGGAGATGTTCGCGACGCCGCCGAGCTTCTGGCCGACCTCGCCGCAATGGGGCACCTATGCCGCGGTCTGGGAAAGCCGCAACATGGGCCGCTATCTCTGGAACTCGCTGGTCATCGCTCTTGGTTCCGTGGCGCTGATCACCCTGCTCGGCGTCGGCTGCGCCTATGTGCTTGCCAGGTACCGCAACGTCTGGGTGGATATCGGCCTGTTCCTGATCCTGATGCTGCAGGTCCTGCCGGCCTCGCTGATGATCACGCCGATCTTCGTCGGCTTCTCGCAGATCGGCCTGCTTTCCACGCCGCGCCTTGCTGTCATCATCGCGGTCGCGGCAAAGAGCATGCCCTTTTTCGTCATCCTTGTGCGCGCCACCTTCATGAGCGTTCCCCAGGAGTTGGAGGAGGCGGCACTCGTCGACGGCAATTCGCGTGTCGGCGCCTTTTTCAACATCGTGCTGCCGCTCGCTCGCAACGGCATCCTCGTCAGCGCCATCCTGATCTTCATGCAGGCCTTCGGCGAATTCGTCTATTCGAAGTCGATGATCCAGGCGGCCGAGCTTCAGCCGGCAAGCGTCGGCCTCAATTCCTTCATGGGGCCGAACACCAACGAGTGGAACAACATCATGGCCTACGCCACGATGTATGTGACGCCGATCCTCGCCATCTTCGTTCTCTTGCAGCGCCGCATCGTATCCGGCCTCACCTCTGGAGCCCTCAAATGACCACACAGATCGAGCTCAGAGGCGTCAACAAATATTACGGCGCCTTCCACGCCCTGAAGAATATCGACCTCTCGATCGCCAAGGGCACTTTCGTTGCGCTCGTCGGCCCGTCCGGCTGCGGCAAGTCCACGCTGCTACGCTCGCTTGCCGGCCTCGAAAGCATTTCGTCGGGCGATCTCAGGATCGCCGGCGAATTGATGAACGGCGTGCCGCCGCGCAAGCGCGACGTCGCCATGGTGTTCCAGTCCTATGCGCTCTATCCGCATATGACGGTCGAGGAGAACCTGACCTACAGCCTGCGCATCCGCGGCATCGCCAAGGCCGAGGCCAAGAAGGCCGCCGAGGACGTGGCGGCGACGACAGGTCTTTCGCATCTCCTGAAGCGCTATCCGCGCGAGCTTTCCGGCGGTCAGCGCCAGCGCGTCGCCATGAGCCGCGCCATCATCCGCCATCCGAAAGCCTTCCTGTTCGACGAGCCGCTGTCCAACCTCGATGCCGCGTTGCGCGTCCACATGCGCAAGGAAATCCGGTCGCTGCACGACCGGCTGCACGCAACCTTCGTCTACGTCACGCACGACCAGGTCGAAGCGATGACGATGGCCGACCATGTCGTGGTGATGCGCGACGGCGTCATCGAACAGCAGGGCGCGCCGCTGGACCTATACGACCGGCCGGCGAACCGGTTCGTTGCCGGTTTCATCGGTTCGCCGGCGATGAATTTCATCCCCGCGATTGCCGCGGAAGACGGAAAGAGCCTGATCCTGGATTTCGGCGCGGTGAAACAGACGCTTGCGATATCACGCGCCATCGAACCCGGGCGTAAGCTCGTCGCCGGCATCCGGCCGGAACATATCGGCGTCGTCGAGCCCGGGCATGGCAGTTTCGACGTGCCGATCGCCTTCGTCGAATCGACCGGCTCCTCGACCTTCATCGCCGCGGCCACCCAGCCGGAACTGACGATCGTCGAGACGCGCCGCGACAGGGTCAAGGCTGGAGACATGATCGGACTGTCGGTCGATCCGGGCCAGGTCCATCTCTTCGACGCCTCGACGGACCGCTTGGTATAACCTCAGTCGAGCAGCCGGTCGGGCAAGGGTTTCAGCGGATAGGCCTGCCAGAAGAAGGTGTCGGCGGCTGCCTGATCGTAGGAGAAGTTGCGTGCCTCTTTGATCTTGCCGTTCTCGATGCGGAAGGCGAGTACCCAGACCGTATCGACATTGGCCACGCCGTCTCGTCCCGACCAGCCGCGATGCATGTCGATCACCCAGTTCTCGTCGGCCGTCAGCGCGATCAGCTCGGCGCGGAAACCGGCCTTGCCCAGCTGCTGGAAGAAGGCCGCCACCTCTTCCTTGCCGCGTTTGACGCCGGCCAGCGGATGGTGGCCGGGAATATGCCACTCGATATCGTCCGCGAAGAAGGCGGTAACGCGGCTCATGTCGCCGGTGCCGTAGGCGGCGTAATAATCGGCGATCACCCTGCGGTTTTCTTCCGGGCTTGCGGCCATGACGGTTCCTCCGGAAAAGAGTGCGGCTGAAACGAACAGGGCGCGAACGGGCGATGGTCTGCGCATGTGGATCTCCTTGACGCTGATATTGGAATGAGAGCGACAGGCCGGATCAGCCCGGCTGCCCGGCGCGTTCCGCGGCCCGGTTGACCAGAGCCCGGTTGCCGGTCTCGTGGGCGGGCGTCATCACCAGCCGGAAGACTTTCCAGGTGCCGTCGATCTTGGTGAGGTGATATCGATAATGTCCCATCAGCACCCAGCTCTCCGCGCCGATCCGATGGACGGCCTGGAAATCGGCCTCGGCCACCGCAATCGAGCCGGCGCTTTCGACGATGGCGTGGTTGCTGACGAGATGCAGCGTGCGATCGAAGCCCGGCAGGAAGGCAGACCATTGCCGGATGACGGCGTCGGCCGGCTGGGTGCTCGGCTCGCCACCCCAGAGGCCGGTATAATCCAGCGTCACCGTGTCGGCGAAGGCGCCGCGCACGCGGTCCCACTGGCGGCGGTCGGCGCCGGCGGCAATGTCGGTGATGGTATCGATGATGGCCGCCCGGTCGTCGGCACCGATCGGTTCGGCCCTGACGATGGAGGAGACCAGCAGCATGCTGGCTGCCGCAGTGAGGACGAGGGTTTTCATGGTCATCTCCTTCTCAGGCATCAGGTGCCTTTGTTGATCCGTTCGAAATGCGCACCCGCGGCATCGGCCGCCCGCGTGACATGCTGGGGATTGTCGTAGAAATCGAACTGCGTAACACCGTCGAGCCAGATCTCGGATGCATCACCATGAAGGCGCGCCAAAAAGGCATGTGTGCCTTGCGGAACGGCGGCCGCTTCCGAGTGGACGATCAGCGTCGGTTTGTCGAGGCGGTCACCGGTGGCAACCGAGTCATAGGTCAGCCATGGCTCCCAGGAGGCGAGATTGAACTTGTTGTCATATTGCGGGATGAGGCCGCGAGTGGGCTCGGTATAATAGGGGATCTGGTACATCAGCGCCGTGCTGTCATTGGCGCTTGCGGCAACGATCATCCGGGGCTGGCCGTTGCGCTCGGCTTCCTCAGCCTCGCGGGATATGGCGATCAGCCTGGAGACACCGTCCGCACCGCCATAGATCCGCTCGACGATCGCCTTGTCATGCAGCCACGGCGCAACCAGCGATATGGCGGTGAAATCGGGATTGCCCGAAGCCGCCGCCGCCATATAACCGGCGGAGGCGCAGATGCCGAGACCGGCGATCTTGCCGGCGTCGATTTCCGGCAGCGTCGTCATGTAGTCGGCCGCCGCTACGATATCGTCGGTCTTGGCCGCCGGATCCTCCTTGAAGCGGATATTGCCGCCGGACTGGCCCCAGCCGCGGAAATCGAAGGCGAGGGCAATGAAGCCGCGCTCGGCCATCTCCTCCGCGTAAAGGCCGGACATCTGCTCCTTGATCGAGGTCCAGGCGCCAGTCACCAGAACGCCGGGGCGCTTTTCGCCCGGCTTGTAGTCGGCCGGGAGATAGAGCGTGCCGGCAAGCGTCACTCCCTCGTTCTGGAAGGAGACGGGACGCGTCTCGATGCCAGCCGCAAAGGCCGTCGAATGGAGCAGGGCTGCTCCAATTGCAGAAAGGGTCGATAGTCTCATCGAAGGTCTCCTCGCCGTCATCGCCAGTTTCATGAGGTACGAGGAGCAGTTTCGCAGCATCGGCGCGCCGGCGCCCGAGCGATTCTTGGCGTTTACTGTGTATTTCTTGCTGTTCTAGACCAAAACCCTATCGCCGGCGAAACGCTGCGGGCGTGAGCCCGGTGCTGCGCCTGAAATGCCGGCCGAAACGGGAAACGTCATCATAACCCACGCGGATGGCGACGGCCGCGACCGGGGCACGCGTGGTGCTGAGCAGCACTTTGGCGCGCTCCACGCGCTCTCGGATGACATATTGCAGCGGCGACGTGCCGAGGGCGGCGGTGAAGGCGCGCACGAAATGGAACCGGCTCATCGCCGCCTCGGAAGCGATGTCGTCGAGAGAAAGATTCTCGGCGAGATTGTCGTGGATATAGGCCAGCGCCCGGCGCAGCCGCCTGTCTTCGATGGCGACGGATGACAGTGGGGCAGGCGAAAGAAGCTGCGTCAGATGGGCTGCAACCGCAAGGTTCATCGTATCGCGATAGAGGGATTGCGGCACATCCCGCAGAGAGGCGGCGTGACGGACGAACTGAACCAGCAGCGGATCGAGGCTACCGACGACGGGATTGAAGTCGGCTTTCTCGAAACCGACATCGTCGAGCAAGGCATCCGAGAGATCCACTCTCAGAAACGAAAGTGCATCGTCATATTCGCAGGTGCCTGATGAACCGGCTGGCAGAATCCAGCCGTCACCGGCACGCAGCGGCACGACCCGCTTGCGATCGGAGCCGACCGCGATCCGGTGCCGATCCTGATCAACCAGGAATAGGCCGACGGCCAGCCGGGAAATCGTGAACGCGCCACCACCCGCCGGCAGATCCAGCCTGCCCGCCGTCAACCAGTCTTTCCCCGAACCTGCTCGCGATCCACTCATGGAGATGATCTAATTTCTCGCGCCGGAAATTCAATCAGGCAGCGTCGGCTGTTTTGGCGCGGGAAAGCAACTTTCATGGGCCGCAAGATAGAGAAAACCGACAGCGGGGCGCCGGAGGAATTTGCCTCATGTGCGTTGAGCGGCTTTGTGTCGCAAATATTACAGTTTTGCGGCGTTTCAGGAATAAAAACGAAGAAACCCACGATCCGTTCAATGTCACGGAACTTTGAAAAAGTGGTCATCGCGCTGCAATAATCGCGGTTCAAACAGCCCCGCACAAGTGGGGGCTCCATGCGAAAGAAAAACGTTCTACTCATCGTCGTTGACCAATGGCGAGCCGATTTCGTTCCGCACGTTCTGCGTGCCGACGGGAAAATCGATTTCCTGAAGACACCTCATCTCGACCGGCTCTGTCGCGAGGGCGTGACCTTCAGGAACCATGTGACGACCTGCGTTCCCTGCGGCCCGGCCCGTGCGAGCCTACTCACCGGCCTCTATCTGATGAACCATCGCGCCGTGCAGAACACGGTGCCGCTCGACCAGCGCCACCTCAACCTCGGCAAGGCGTTGCGCGGCGTCGGCTACGATCCGGCGCTGATCGGCTATACGACGACGGTGCCGGATCCGCGCACCGCTTCGCCAAACGATCCGCGCTTCAGAGTGCTCGGCGACATGATGGACGGCTTCCATCCGGTTGGTGCCTTCGAGCCCAATATGGAGGGCTATTTCGGCTGGGTGGCACAGAACGGCTTCGAACTGCCGGAGCATCGTCCCGATATCTGGCTGCCCGAAGGCGAGGACGCCGTTGCCGGCGCCACCGACCGTCCGTCACGCATTCCGAAGGAATTTTCGGACTCGACCTTCTTCACCGAGCGGGCGCTGACCTATCTCAAGGGCCGCGACGGCAAGCCCTTCTTCCTGCATCTCGGTTATTACCGGCCGCATCCGCCCTTCGTCGCCTCCGCTCCCTATCATGCCATGTACCGGCCGGAAGACATGCCGGCGCCGATCCGCGCGGCCAACCCGGATACCGAGGCTGCACAACATCCGCTGATGAAATTCTATGTCGACAGCATCCGCCGCGGCTCCTTCTTCCAGGGCGCCGAAGGGTCGGGCGCAACGCTCGACGAAGCGGAACTGCGCCAGATGCGGGCGACCTATTGCGGCCTGATCACGGAGGTCGACGATTGCCTTGGCCGGGTCTTTCACTATCTCGACGAGACCGGACAGTGGGACGATACGCTGATCATCTTCACCAGCGACCACGGCGAGCAGCTCGGCGATCATCACCTGCTCGGCAAGATCGGCTACAACGATCCGAGCTTCCGCATTCCGCTCGTCATCAAGGACGCCGGCGAAAATGCGCGCGCTGGCGCGATCGAAAGCGGCTTCACCGAGAGCATCGACGTCATGCCGACCATACTCGACTGGCTCGGCGGAAAGATCCCGCACGCCTGTGACGGCCTGTCGCTGCTGCCCTTCCTGAGCGAGGGCCGGCCGCAGGATTGGCGCACCGAATTGCACTACGAATACGACTTCCGCGACGTCTATTATTCCGAGCCGCAGAGTTTCCTCGGCCTCGGCATGAACGATTGCAGCCTCTGCGTCATCCAGGACGAGCGATACAAATACGTTCATTTCGCAGCGCTGCCGCCGCTGTTCTTCGATCTGCGGCATGATCCGAACGAATTCACCAATCTCGCCGACGATCCGGCCTATGCCGCGCTCGTGCGGGACTATGCGCAGAAGGCGCTCTCCTGGCGCCTGAAACATGCCGACAGAACCCTGACCCATTATCGCTCCGGCCCCGAGGGCCTGATCGAACGCAGCTATTGATCCGAACCACCAGAGAACCCAAGGAGATATTCCCATGGTCACCTTCACCCGTCGCGGTGCTCTCGGCCTTGCCACCGGCGTCGCCAGCTCGCTGATCCTGCCGCGCTTTTCCATCGCCCAGGCCGACAACCGTCCTTCGATCACCATCGCCGTCCAGAAGATCTCGAACTCGAACACGCTGGATACGTTGCGCGAACAGTCGAATGTCGGCCAGCGCATCTTCAATTCGTCACTCTGGGAAAGCCTGATCGGCCTCGACTGGCTCGGCAACCTCTCGGCCGTTCCGTCGCTCGCCACCGAATGGCGCCGTATCGACGACAAGACCGTCGAGTTGAAACTGCGCCAGGGCGTCAAATTCCACAATGGCGACGAAATGACGGCCGAAGACGTCGCCTTCTCCTTCAGCAAGGAACGGATGTTCGGCGATACGCAGCCGAGCACCGGCAAGACGATCTTCGTCACCGAAAAGAACCCGCTCGGCCGCGAAAGCAAGGAATTGCCGGTCGAAATTCCGGCCGTCGCCCGCCGTATCTGGCCGGCTCTGCTCGGCATTGAAATCGTCGACAAATACACCGTCCGCTTCGTTAACGGTTCGCCTGACGTAACGATGGAAGGCCGCATCTCCGTTGCCGCCAGCGCCATCGCCAACCGCCGCAGCTGGGATGAGGCCAAGAGCTATCTCGACTGGGCTCGCGCACCGATCACCACCGGTCCCTACCGCGTCGCCGAATTCAAGCCGGACACCTACCTGATCTACGAAGCGCATGACGAATATTGGGGCGGCCGTCCTCCGGTGAAGCAGATCCGCTTCGTCGAAGTTCCGGAGGTCGCCTCGCGCGTCAACGGCCTGCTGTCTGGCGAATATCACCTCGCCAGCGACATCCCCCCGGACCAGATCGAAGGCATTGAAAAGAACGCTGCCTTCGAAGTCCAGGGCGGCATCATCACCAACCACCGCCTGACTGTGTTCGACAAGACCCATGCCCAGCTCGGCAACCCGCTGGTTCGCCGCGCCTTCACGCATGCCATCGACCGCCAGGCGATCGTCGACTCGCTCTGGGCAGGCCGCACCCGCGTTCCGGCCGGCCTGCAGTGGGACTTCTATGGCGACATGCTGGTCAAGGATTGGACCGTGCCGGAATATAATCCTGATCTCGCCCGCCAGCTCCTTAAGGAAGCCAACTACAAGGGCGATCCGATCCCGTATCGCCTGCTCAACAACTACTATACCAACCAGACTCCGACCGCGCAGATCCTCGTCGAAATGTGGGCCCAGGTCGGCCTCAACGTGCAGATCGAGATGAAGGAAAACTGGCAGCAGATCCTCGAAAAGACGCCGACGCGCGCCGTCCGCGACTGGTCGAACTCCGCAAGTTTCCCCGATCCGGTTTCCTCGATCGTCGCCCAGCACGGTCCGAACGGCCAGCAGCAGCAGGTCGGCGAATGGACCAACGCCGAAATGAACACGCTGTCGACCTTCCTCGAGACCAGCACCGATCGCGCCAAGCGTCATGACGCTTTCGCCCGCATGCTGCAGATCTGCGAGCGCGAAGACCCCGCCTATACGGTTCTTCACCAGAACGCCGTCTTCACCGCCAAGTCGAAGGCGATCAATTGGAAGGCCGCATCGGCCTTCGCCATGGACTTCCGCCAGGGCAACTGGTCCTGATCAAGACCTGACGACATCAGCGAGCCGGGGGAAACTCCGGCTCGCTGCCATTTGGTGCACCGGCTATCCGGAAACCAGGTAAGCCCGACAGGCACGAGCATGATGCCCAATAGTGTGAGCGGTTTTCGAACGACATCATGCTCTCATTCGGATCTGGCGGCCGGTGGGAATGCAAGAAGGAGAGGCTGAAATGCCATTGGTCGAAATTTCCAATTTGAAGGTCGCTTTCAGCGGTATCGAAGTCCTGCACGGCGTCGATCTGGCGATCGAGAAGGGCGAGGCGGTGGGTCTCGTCGGCGAATCCGGTTGCGGCAAGTCGGTCACCTGGCTGGCTGCACTCGGGCTCCTGCCTGGAAAGGCTTCTGTCTCAGGCAGCGTGCGTCTCGGCAGCGATCAGCTGATAGGTGCGTCGCGCACGAAGGTCGAAGGCATTCGCGGCGGCCGCATCGCCATGATCTTCCAGGATCCGTCGAGCTCGCTCAACCCGGTCATCCGCGCCGGGCGCCAGATCGCCGAAGCCGTCGAACTGCACCGCGGCTCGACCGGCAGGGCCGCCCGCAACGACGCCGTCCGGCTGATGGAAATGGTCGGCATTCCTGACGCGGTACGCCGTTTCGACAATTTTCCGCATGAATTTTCCGGTGGCCAGAACCAGCGGCTGATGATCGCCATGGCGCTCGCCGGCAATCCTGATCTGCTGATCGCCGACGAGCCGACGACGGCGCTGGACGCGACGATCCAGGCGCAGATCCTCGATCTGCTGATTTCGATCCGCGAGGAAACCGGTATGGCGATCGTCTTCATCAGTCATGATCTCGGCGCGGTGTCGCAGATCTGCGAACGCGTCTGCGTCATGTATGCCGGCAACATCGTCGAGAAATGCCCGACGGAATCGTTGTTCCGGTCGCCGCGCCATCCCTATACGCGCGGGCTATTCGATGCCATTCCGCGCATCGATGCCGGCCGCGACCGGCTGGTACCGATCCCCGGCACCGTGCCGCAGCCCGGCCGGATGCCCGGCGGCTGTGCCTTTGCGCCGCGTTGCGGCCATGCCTCGGAACTCTGTCATAACAAAGTACCGCCGCTCGTCGCACTTGACGACGACCGTGCGACCGCCTGCTTCCATCCGCTCAGTGACGGCGCCACCACATCGAAGCCGAACCTCATGCAGGTCCAGCAGGGAGTGGCATGGGCATGAGCGAACATCAGCTGATCGAAGCGAACGACCTCGTCAAGACCTATACGATGCGCCGCGGCGTCTTCGGAAAGCCGAGCCATGTCCGGGCGGTCGACGGCGTTTCGCTGTCGGTCGCGCCGAAGACGACGCTTGGCATCGTCGGCGAATCCGGTTCCGGAAAATCGACGATGGGCCGGCTGCTGCTCGGGCTCGAAGCTCCGACCGAAGGCAGCGTCCGCTTCGACGGGGAGGCGATGCCGGCACTCAGAACGCCACGCTGGCGTAGCCTGAGGGCGCGCATGCAGCTCGTCTTCCAGGATCCGCTGGCAGCCCTTGACCGGCGCATCTCGATCGGCGCGCAGATCGGCGAACCGCTTGCCATCCATGCCGTCGGAAGCGAGGAGGGGCGGCGCGAACGTGTCGATGAACTGCTCGTCGCCGTCGGTCTTCGGCGCGATCAGGCGGAGCGTTATCCGCACGAGCTTTCGGGCGGCCAGCGCCAGCGCGTCGTCATTGCACGCGCCATCGCCACCAATCCGGAGCTTCTGGTCTGCGACGAGCCGGTCTCCGCTCTCGACGTCTCGATCCAGGCGCAGGTGATCAACCTATTGCGCGACCTGCAGGAAAAGCGCGGCATCGCCATGGCCTTCATCAGCCATGACCTGAAGGTCGTGCGCAACATCGCCGATCGCGTCGCGGTGATGTATCTCGGCCGGATCGTCGAGGAAGCCGCCTCGGAGGATATTTTCCGCAGCCCGTTGCATCCCTATACGCAGGCACTGGTCTCCAGCGTTCCGGTCCCCGGCACGGCGCTGCGCGACCGTATCATCCTGCAGGGAGAACCGCCGAACCCCGCTGCCCGCCCTGCCGGCTGCGCCTTTCATCCCCGCTGCGGCCATGCCGTCGAGCGCTGCCGCGTCGAGACGCCTGAACTCGTCACCATCGAGGCGGGTCGAAAAGCTGCTTGCCACCTGGTTGCGCCCGCATCCGCGTCAACGCTCATGGAGAGCTGAGCCATGATCCGTTTCTTCCTGATAAGGGCGTTCCGCGCGCTTATGACCATCGTGCTGGTGGTGACTTTCGCCTTCGTCGTTCTGCGCCTTTCCGGCGACCCGGCCCTGACGATCATGGGTCCGGAAGCGCCGCCGGAAGCGATCCGTGCCTTCCGTGCCGCCTGGGGTCTCGATCAGCCGATCTGGGTGCAGTATCTGCGCTATTTCGGCGCAATCGCCCGCGGTGATCTCGGCATCTCGATGCGCGACGGCCAATCGGCCATCCAGCTCGTGCTCGACCGCATTCCGGCAACGCTGGAGCTGACGATCCCGGCCCTCATCCTTAAGCTGGTGATCGGCATCCCGGCCGGCGTTTACGCCGCCCTCCACCGGGACAGCTCGACGGACCGCGCCGTCATGGCGAGTGCGGTGGTCGGCTTCACCATGCCGAGCTTCGTGCTCGGCCTCGTGCTGGTGCTGATCTTCTCCGTCACGCTCGGCCTGCTGCCGTCGGGCGGCCAGGACAGCTGGATGCATGCCATTCTGCCGATTATCACCATGAGCATCGGCGGTGCCGGCATTCTTGCCCGCTTTGCCCGAAGCGCGATGATCGAGGTGCTTGGCCAGCCCTATATCCGTACGGCCAGCGCCAAAGGCACTGCCTGGCGAAATGTCGTCTGGGGCCATGCGCTGCCGAACGCGGCAATCCCGATCGTGACAATCGCCGGCTTCATGGTCGGCACGCTGATCGCCGGCGCCGTCGTGGTGGAATCGCTGTTCTCCTGGCCGGGCGTCGGCCGGCTTCTCGTCGTCGCGGTCTCCAACCGCGATCTCGCCGTCGTCCAGTGCATCCTGCTGCTGGTGGCAGCGACCATGGTGTTTTCGAATTTCGTCGTCGACATCCTTTACGGCTATCTCGACCCGCGTCTGCGCAGCAACCAGGCAAGGCATTAGGGAGCGGAACCATGACAAATATCTCTGCTCAACCGGCAACCGTCATCCACGAAGTGCGCGAGAAGAAGAAGCGCGGCGTGCCCGTTTTCGTGATCATCGGCTTCATCTGGATCGCCGTCGTGATCCTGGTCGCGTTGACGGCCGACTGGATCCGGCCCTACAACATTACCGCCTTTGACCTGAAGAACCGACTGTCACTGCCCGGCAATGGCGCGCATTGGCTCGGAACCGACGAACTCGGCCGCGACGTTCTCTCCCGCCTCATCGTGTCGATCCGCATCTCGCTGCTGATCGCCTTCGGCGCGACGCTGATCTCGGCCTTCGTCGGCACGGCTCTCGGCTTTCTCGCCGCTTATTTCCGCGGCGTCGTCGAACAGCTCGTCGTCATGCTTGCCGATTTCCAGGCGGCCATGCCCTTCCTCATCATGGCACTTGCTGTGCTCGCCTTCTTCGGCAGTTCGCTGCCGTTGCTCATCTGCCTGATGGGCTTCTACGGCTGGGAACGCTATGCGCGCATCGCCCGCGGCCTTGCCATCGCCGCCAGTGGCCAGGGTTATGCCGCCGCCGTCACGCAGCTCGGCGCCAAGCCGGCCCATGTCTATCTCAAGCATATCCTGCCGAACATCGCCTCGACACTGATCGTCTCGATGACGCTGACTTTTCCTGAGATCATCCTGATGGAAAGCAGCCTTTCCTTCCTCGGCCTCGGCGTCCAGCCGCCGATGACCAGCCTCGGCAACATGGTCGGCTACGGGCGCGAATATCTGACCCGCGCGCCCTGGATCATGCTGGCGCCGTCCTTCGTCATCATGCTGACGACGCTGTCGATCAGCATCACCGGCGACTGGCTGCGCGACAAGCTCGACCCGACGATCGCCTGAGGGCCTCGCGGTCGAGACTTCGATCGGCTGGCAAGAAAAAACAGATCCTCAACATTCATCGCAGTTGACAACAGCGAGCAATCGATATTTGTCTTGTAAAGCGCTTTACTAAACCGCTTTACAATGGGTCCAGTCGATGGCCAAGGGAACGACACCAAGCTTGAAGGATGTTGCGGCAGCCGCCGGCGTGTCGGTCACGACAGTGTCTCGCTTCGTCAACGGAAGCCTCGATCTTCCCTTTCAGACCAAGAAGCGCATCGAGGATGCGATCAAGACGCTGAACTACCGGCCGAACCCGCATGCGCGCCGGCTGAGCCGGGGGCGCTCGGATACGATCGGCCTCGTCGTGCCCGATATCGCCAATCCCTTCTTCGCGACCCTTGTCGCCGCCGTCGAGCAGGCGGCCGATGAAAAGAAGCTCGCGGTCTCGTTGCACGCCACGCTCAACCGGCCGGGGCGCGAGATCGAATATCTGCAGCTGATCGAGCGCAATCACGTCGACGGCCTGATCTTCGTCACCAACCACCCCGACGACGGCGCGCTTGCCGCGCTGATCAACGGCAGCGGCAAGGTCATCATCGTCGACGAGGACATTCCCGATTCGAAGGCGCCGAAGCTGTTCTGCGACAATGAGCAGGGCGGTTATCTCGCCGGCCAACACCTGGCCGAACAAGGCCATCGCCATGTCCTCTTCATCGGCGGCGACGAGCGCATGATCAGCGCCCGCAGGCGTTATGACGGCCTGCTGAAGGCGCTCAGGGAACGCCATGGTGGCGAGGCCCGGGCCGATCGTTATGCCGGCGAATATACGATCGAATACGGCCGGGCGGCGGCGATCGAATATCTCTCCGGAGACCGAAAAGCGACGGCGATCTTCGCCAGCTCCGACGAGATCGCCATCGGGCTGGTCGAGGTCTTCAGAAGCCGAGGCGTCTCGATCCCTCATGACATCTCGGTCATCGGCTTCGACGATGTCGGTCCGCTTCATCTTTTTGCACCGCCGCTGACGGCCATCCGTCAGCCGGTGCGCCGGATCGGAAGACGGTCGCTGGAGCTGCTTCTGGAAACCAATTGGCACGAGTGGAAACCATCCGCCTCGGAAGAACTCCTGCCTGTCGAAATCGTGGTGCGGAACTCCGTTGCGCCGCCTGCGAAATAATAATCAGCAACGTCAAAAAACCAAAAGAGGATGAGAACATGACACGGAATTTGACAAGACGAACGATGATCGCCGCTGCCGGCTTCACGGCATTGACCTTCATCGGCCTGTCCGGCGCTCAGGCACAGGAAAAGAAGACCATCGCGCTGGTGCAGATCAACCAGCAGGCCCTTTTCTTCAATCAGATGAATGAGGGCGCCCAGAAGGCGGCCGATGCCGCCGGCGTCAAGCTGGTGATCTTCAACGCCAACAACGAGACGACCGCGCAGAACAGCGCGATCGAAACCTACGTCCAGGAAAAGGTCTCCGGCCTTGCCGTCGTCGCGATCGACGTCAACGGCATCATGCCGGCGGTCAAGCAGGCAGCCGATGCCGGAATTCCGGTCGTCGCCATCGACGCCATCCTGCCTGATGGTCCGCAGAAGGCGCAGATCGGCGTGGACAATGCCGCGGCCGGCGCCGACATGGGCAAATACTTCCTCGACTACGTCAAGGCGAATATGGGCGGCAAGGCCAAGCTCGGCGTTGTCGGCGCGCTGAACTCGTTCATCCAGAACATCCGCCAGGAGGGCTTCGAGAAGACCCTGAAAGGCGTCGACGGCATTGAAATGGCCGGCGTCGTCGACGGTCAGAACATCCAGGACAACGCCCTTGCGGCCGCTGAAAACCTGATCACCGCCAATCCCGATCTGACCGCGATCTACGCCACTGGCGAGCCGGCCCTGATGGGGGCGATCGCCGCCGTCCAGAGCCAGGGCAAGCAGGATAAGATCAAGGTGTTCGGCTGGGATCTGACCGCCGAAGCCATTGCCGGCATCGATGCCGGCTTCGTCGTCGCCGTCGTCCAGCAGGATCCGGCCGCAATGGGCGGTGCCGCCGTCGACGCGCTCGTCAAGGCCTCGGCCGGCGAGGCCGTCACCAAGACGATCTCGGTGCCGATCACCATCGTGACCAAGGAAAATGTCGAGCCATACCGGGCCGTCTTCAAATGATCGAAAGCGGACAGCGTGACATCGCTGCCGCCGGTTCCGGAGGGGTCGCACCCTCCGGAAGCGGAACATCCGGCGGCACCCGATCCGACCCGCGCATCTCGCTGCGCGGTATCCGCAAGTCGTTCGGCTCGCACCAGGCCCTGCGCGGCGTCGATCTCGACATCTTCCCCGGCGAATGCCTGGGCCTCGTCGGCGACAACGCCGCCGGCAAATCGACGCTGACGAAGATCATCTCGGGAACCTACATTCCCGATGCCGGCACCATCACCATGGAAGGTGAGGAGGTCCGCTTCTCCGGCCCCGCGGATGCGCGTGGGCGGAACATCGAAATGGTTTTCCAGGATCTCAGCCTCTGCGATCATATCGATGTCGTCGGCAATCTCTTCCTCGGCCGCGAACTCAGCCGCGGGCCGTTTCTCGACACCAGGACGATGTTGTCCGAAGCCCGCAAGATGCTGGACTCGCTTGAGATCCGCATACCCAGGCTGACCAGCAAGGTCGCGCAGCTCTCCGGCGGGCAACGCCAGGCGATCGCCATTGCGCGCGCCGCCTCCTTCAAGCCGAAGGTGCTGATCATGGACGAACCGACGTCAGCCCTTGCCGTCGCCGAGGTCGAGGCGGTTCTGGCCCTGATCAACCGCGTCAAGGCGAACGGCGTTTCGGTGATCCTCATCACCCATCGGCTGCAGGATCTCTTCCGGGTCTGCGACCGCATCGCGGTGATGTACGAGGGCACGAAGGTCGCCGAGCGGCAGATCGGCAGCACCAACCTCGAAGATCTCGTCAGGCTGATCGTCGGTGAAGGAGCCAGACAATGACGGCTTATACGGAACGCGGTCACGGCTCGCGCATCGCCGATTTCTTCGGCGAACACGCACAGGTCCTGTCGATCGCCATTTTCTTCCTGGCCTGCATGATCTTCTTCTCGATCGGCAGCGAAACCTTCTTCACGCTCGGCAACATCCTGAACATCATCAGGCAAGCGGCCCCCATCCTGATTGTCGCCATCGCCATGACCTTCGTCATCATCACCGGCGGCATCGATCTTTCGGTCGGCTCGCAGGTCGCCCTCGTCAATGCGGTGGCGGCGATCGTTATGGCGATGGGCGTTCCCTGGCCATCGGTCGTCATCGGTATGCTCGTGCTCGGCGGCTTCATGGGATTGGTCCAGGGCTGGTTCACCGCCTATCAGGGCATCCCGGCCTTCATCGTGACACTTGCCAGCCTCTCGATCCTGCGCGGGCTGGCGCTTTATCTGACCCAGGGCTATTCCATTCCGATCAAGGATGCGCCGGGCTTCTTCGCGCTCGGCCGGGGCGAAATCCTCAGCTTCCCGATCCCGGCGATCATCGCCGTCATCATCGCCATTCTCGGTTATGTCGTCATCACCGCGACCAAATATGGCCGGCAGGTCGTGGCGGTCGGCTCCAATGCGGAGGCGGCGCGGCGCGTCGGCATGCCCGCCAAATGGATCATCGCCTCGGTCTATATCATCTCCGGCGTCGCCTGCGCGGTCGCCGGGCTGCTGATCGCCGCTCGCCTCGGTTCCGGCTCGTCCAATGCCGCCGTCGGCTTCGAGCTGCAGGTGATTGCGGCCGTTGTGCTCGGCGGAACGTCGCTGATGGGCGGACGGGGCACCATCCTCGGCACCGTACTCGGCACGCTGACCATCGCCGTCATCGGCAACGGCCTGATCCTGATGCACATATCGCCGTTCTTCACCCAGATCGTCACCGGCGCCATCATCCTCGTCGCCATCTGGCTGAACACGCGCATCTTCACGGCCAATTTCCATTTCCGGCTGGGCAGGAAAGGATGAAGCGATGAGCGAGCAGACGATAGAGACTCTTTCCGAAGCGCATGTCCGCTCCGGCAAGGTGATGACCGTCACCGGTCCCGTTTCGGCCGATGCGCTCGGCGTGACGCTGATGCATGAGCATATCCTCAACGACTGCCGCTGCTGGTGGCATGCGCCGAAGACGCCGGAACGGCAATATCTCGCCGAAAGCTTCGTCTGCATGGAGATCCTCGGCGAACTCAAGCAAGATCCTTTCGTCAACAAGCACAATATCACGCTCGACGACGAACATCTGGCGATCTCCGAGCTCAAGGATTTCGCAGCAGAAGGCGGCCGCACGGTGGTGGAGCCGACCTGCAAGGGCATCGGCCGAGATCCCCTGGCGCTCCAGCGCATCTCGAAAGCATCCGGTCTCAACATCGTGATGGGGGCGGGTTATTACCTCGGCTCCTCACATCCGGAAGGCGTCGCGGCAATGAGCGTCGATGACATCGCGCGGGAAATTGTCCGCGAGGCCAGAGAAGGCGTCGACGGCACCGGCGTCAGGATCGGCTTGATCGGCGAGATCGGCGTCTCCTCGGATTTCACCGCCGAGGAAGAGAAATCGCTTCGCGGCGCGGCGCGGGCGCAGGTGCTGGCCGGACTTCCGCTGATGGTTCATCTGCCAGGCTGGTTCCGTCTCGGCCACCGCGTGCTCGACGTGGCGGCGGAAGAGGGGGCAGATCTCCGCCACACCGTGCTTTGCCACATGAACCCGTCGCATGACGACATCGCCTATCAGAGCGAGCTGGCAGAGCGTGGCGCCTTCATCGAATACGACATGATCGGCATGGATTTCTTCTATGCCGACCAGCAGGTGCAGTGCCCGAGCGACGAGGAGGCGGCGCGTGCGATCGTCCGTCTCGTCGAGGCCGGCTATCTCGACCGGATTCTCCTGTCGCACGACGTCTTTCTGAAGATGATGCTGACGCATTACGGCGGCAACGGCTACGCCTACATCCTCCGCCACTTCCTTCCCCGTCTGGAGCGGCACGGCCTCGACACGACGGTTCTCGACGAGATGATGCGCGGCAATCCCCGACGCGTCTTTGACGCCAGAGCCTAGCTCTATCCATTCAATCGATCACAGGTAAACGCAGACCATGACCAAGAAAATCCTCCTTGTCGGCGAGAGCTGGGTCAGCTCCGCCACGCATTACAAAGGTTTCGACCAGTTCGGCAGCGTCACCTTCCATCTCGGCGCAGAACCGCTGGTCAAGGCGCTCGCCGGCAGCGCCTTCGAACTCACCTATATGCCGGCGCATGAGGCGGTGGAGAAATTCCCATTCGATATGGCTGGGCTCGACGCCTATGACGCCATCATTCTCTCCGATATCGGCGCCAACTCGCTGCTGCTGCCGCCGGATGTGTGGTTGCATTCGCGCACGGTGCCGAACCGGCTGAAGCTTCTGAAGGCGTGGGTGGAGAAGGGTGGTGGCCTGCTGATGGTCGGCGGATACTTCTCCTTCCAGGGCATCGACGGCAAGGCGCGCTGGCGGCGCACGCCTGTCGAAGACACGCTGCCCGTCACGTGCCTGCCGTATGACGACCGCGTCGAAATCCCTGAGGGAACCGTTGCCGAGGTGGTGAAGCCGGAGCATCCGACGATGCGGGGTCTCGAAGGCGCCTGGCCGGTGCTCCTCGGCGTCAATGAGGTCGAAGTGCGCGACCGTGCGGATGTCGAGGTCGTCGCACGGCTGCCTCAGGATCAGGGCGGCCATCCGCTGCTCGTCGTCGGTGCGCATGGCACTGGGCGGACGGCGGCCTGGACGTCGGATATCGGCCCGCACTGGCTCTCGCCTGCTTTCTGCGAATGGGAAGGCTACGGCCGGCTCTGGAAGAACATCCTCGGCTGGCTCACCGAAAAACAGGCGTGATGTCAGCGCCGGGCAGGAATTCGAAAGGGAATGATATGCAGGAAATTTCGGACAGGCCGTCCAACGCCATCAGGGATATCTTCGGCAGGGACAAGGTTCTGATCGGCATGATCCATTGCCCGGCCTTTCCGGGCGCGCCGCGCTACCGGGGGGCTGCGATGGATGCGATCTACGACGCGTGCATGCGCGACGCCGAAGCCTGCGTGGAAGGCGGCCTGCATGGGCTGATCATCGAAAATCACGGCGATGTGCCGTTCTCGAAGCCCGAGGATATCGGCCCCGAGACGACGGGCTTCATGTCTGTCGTCACCGACCGGATCGCGCGCGCGGCCGGCATCCCGCTTGGCGTCAACGTGCTGGCCAATGCGCCGATCCCGGCTTTCGCCATCGCCATGGCCGGTGGCGCCAAATTCATCCGCGTCAATCAATGGGCCAATGCCTATGTCGCCAATGAAGGCTTCATGGAGGGCAGGGCCGCCGAAGCCATGCGCTACCGCTCGCTGCTCCGGGCCGAGCACATCAAGGTCTTTGCCGACAGCCACGTCAAGCATGGCAGCCACGCCATCGTCGCCGACCGCTCGATCCAGGAGCTGACGCGCGATCTCGCCTTCTTCGATGCCGACGGCGTCATCGCCACCGGCCAGCGGACCGGCAATTCGGCGACGATGAAGGAGATCGAGGAAATCGGCGCGGCGACGCACCTGCCGCTGCTCGTCGGCTCCGGCGTCAACAAGGACAATATCGTCGATATTCTGAGCCGCACCAATGGCGTCATCGTTGCGTCTTCGTTGAAACACGGCGGCGTCTGGTGGAACCCGGTCGACGTCGAGCGCGTGCGCGCCTTCCGGGCGGCGGCCGAACCGGGACTGGAGGGCTGAGCATGGCTGCAGAAAGCCTTTCAGACCGTATCCTGCGCGAGAACGACGCCGTCCTCGGCGCGATGCTCAGCCATCGCTTCGTCGAGGACGTCAAGAACGACAGGCTGAGTAAGGAGGCCTTCGAGCGTTATCTCGTCTATGAAGGCGCCTTCGTCGACAGCGCCATCTCGATCTTCGCCTATGCGGCGGCGACCGCCAAGACGATGGCGCAGAAGCGCTGGCTGATCGCGGTTCTCGACGCGCTTGCCAACGAACAGATCGCCTATTTCGAGCGCACCTTCGCCAGCTGCGGCATCGATCCCTCGTCCTTCGACACCGGCATCGCCGAGGTCGAAGCCTTTCGCGCCGGCATGTTGGAGATTGCCCGCCAGGGCGGCTTCCTCGACACGGTCGCGGCGATGTTTGCCGCCGAGTGGATGTATTGGACCTGGTGTAGGCAAGCAGCCAGCCGCTCGATCAGCGATCCCCTCTTGAAGGAATGGGTCGACCTGCATGTCGATCCGAATTTCGCCGCCCAGGCGCAATGGCTGAAGAATGAACTCGACGTGGCAGGAGAAACGCTGGAAGAGGATGAAAAAGCGCGGCTCAGCGCGATCTTCGGCCGGGCGATGCAGCTCGAGATCGATTTTCACCATGCGCCTTATCTTTAGCTTCACCTTGCGAAAGCGGATACATGCGCGCCTACATAGTCGGTAACGTCGCTATCGACGAGACCATCGCCGTTTCCGAACTTCCCGTTATCGGCGCCTCGATCCTCGGCAATGCCGGAGGCAGCGATCTCGGCGGCAAGGGCACGAACCAGGCGGTCGTCATGGCCCGCTGCGGCGTTCCAACAACGCTGGTGGCGCCCGTCGGCAGGGATGCAAGGGCCGATACGATACGCCATTACCTCGCGGACGAGCCGCTTCGAAGCGAACTGATCGAAATGGAAGATGCATCGAGCGACGTCTCGATCATCTTCCGGCTGCCGGGCGGCGAAAATGCCATCGTCACGACGACGGAATCGGCACAGAGCCTGTCCCTCTCCGATGTCGGGCGGATCCTGTCGACGGCCAGGCCCGGCGATCTCATGATGCTCCAGGGCAATCTGTCCGACCATGCGACCCGCGACATCCTCGAACATGCAAGAACGATCGGCATGGTCACCGCCTTCAATCCCTCGCCGGTGCGCGCCTATTTCTCCGATCTTTGGGGATTGATCGACATCGCCTTCCTCAACAAGGGCGAGGCGCAGGCCCTGACCGGGACAACAGGCAGAGATGCTGCCGAATATCTGCTGAGCCGGGGTCCGCGCGAAATCGTTCTGACGCTGGGCGGCGACGGCGCGACGCTCGTGAACCGGCGCGACAGCATCGAAGTGCCGGCCCGCGCTTGCGACGTTATGGATACAACGGGCGCAGGCGATACCTTCATGGCCGCAGCACTTGCATCCTGCGCGCTGCGCGGACAGCGGCTGGACAGGCTAGCCATCGAACACGCAGTTGCAGCCGCGGCCATCACCGTCTCAAGACATGGAACAAGAAAGGCGTTTCCGACCATTTCCGAGCTTGAAGCGATCCTGAGATAATCCGCTCGGCATGGGCGCGCTTCATAAAATCATCATCGGCCTCTGCGAAGGGATGGGCTCCTCGCGATTCACTCCGTCATATCAGCAGCATCCGGACTTTTCTCATGACATCACCCTCGATTTCCGCGCGTCTTTCCCCGACCGCCTCCTCCCGCCTCGTCGTGCTTGCCGAAACGGTATTGAAGGCGGGGGAAACTGCCCGCGGCTCCGTGCGGCGGCGCACATCCCAGGAAATGCTCGCCAAGGCGCCGCGCGACTATCAGACCGAGATCGATGTCGCCGTCGAGCGGATCATCGTCGACGAGATGACGAAGGCCTTCCCGGACTATGCCATCCAGGGCGAGGAAGCCGTCGGCAACCGCACGGCGGGTCCGGAAACGCCTGTTATCTACATCGACCCGATCGACGGTACGACCAATTACGCCTGGGGCGTTCCGCATTTCGGCATGACGATCTCGATCGTCGAAGGCGGCAGGCTCGTCATGGGTGTCGTCTATGACGCCATGCAGGATGAGCTGTTCAGCGCCGAGATCGGCGGCGGCGCCTATCTGAACGGCGAGCGTATCCGCTGCGCCGATGTCGGCGACATCGAAAACGTGCTTGTCGGCGCCGGGCTGCCGATCCCCGGTCAGGTCACGGCGGTTGCGGAAGAGACCTATTTCGAGGCCATCAAACGACTGATGGCGAATACGGCGGGTGTGCGCCGCCTCGGCTCGGCAGCCTTGTCGATCGCCTATGTCGCCTGCGGCCGGCTAGACGGATTCTTCGAGGACGGGCTGGCGATCCATGATTTCGGCGCCTCGGCGCTGATGGTCGAAGAGGCGGGCGGCATCGTCACCCGTTTTTCCGGCGCTGAGGTTGTCGGAAAGAGCGACATCCTGGCCGCCAGCAAGGCTCTGCATCCCTGGCTGCTCGAAGGTTTTCAAAGCAAGATGTGAACGGGCGCATTCCGAGCGTCTAGAGAAATTCCAGGAAAAATGCGAAGCGGTTTTCCCAGTCAAAGCGCGTAGCGGTTTTGCCGGGAATTGCGTCAAAAAGGTTAGAGCGGTCTGCATTTCCATGAAAAGCTGAACCGCTCTAAACCTGCAGGAGCTCTTCTCTCTCCACATCGTCCTTTGCCGGCATCGACTGATGGACGAGCTCGTTGTCGCGGAAGACGCATAAGCCGGTGAAACTCGGTTCAACCCTCATTCCGGCCCGGATCCGATCGTCCGGCGCCACCATCGCCTTCAGGCGGGTGCCGTCGGCAAGATCGACCTCGACCATCTTGTGGGTGCCGAAATCGACGATGCGATGGACTGTCGCAGCATCGGCCCGGCTCGAGGAACGGATCGTCAGCGCTTCCGGGCGGGCGGCCAGCGTCACCGGTCCATCGTCGATCGGGATTGCAAGCGGGAACAGCGGATGTTCGCAGACGCGGTTTCTAATGCGGCTCTGGACGAAATTCATCGAGCCGATGAAGCCGGCGACGAAAGCCGTCTGCGGCTGCCGGTAGATGGTGCTTGGCGGCGCGATCTGTTCGGTGCCTCCGTCGCGCATGACGACGATGCGGTCGGCGAGCGCTAAGGCCTCGTCCTGGCCATGGGTGACGAAGAGCGTGGTGATGCCGAGGCGCTGCTGGATATCGCGCACTTCCTCCCGCAATCTTTCGCGTAAGTGCTGGTCAAGGCTGGCGAAGGGCTCGTCGAGCAGAAGGATTTTCGGCTCGAGCACCAGCGAGCGGGCAAGGGCGACGCGCTGCTGCTGGCCGCCCGAGAGCTGAGTCGTCATCCGCCGCCCGTAATCGGCGAGGCCGACCAGAGCCAAAGCATCCTCGACACGCTGGCGGATCTCCGCTTTCGGCAGCCGGCGGAGCTTCAGGCCGAAGGCGATGTTGTTGAAGACATCCATGTGCGTCCAGAGCGCATGGCTCTGGAATACCATGCCGGTCGGGCGTCGCTCGGGCGGCAGCGTCGTCACATCCTTCGCGTCGATGCGGATCGTTCCGCCGCTCGGGCGCTCGAAGCCGCCGATCATCCTGAGAAGCGTCGACTTGCCGGAGCCGGATGGGCCAAGCAGGCAGACGAGTTCGCCGTCTCCGACTTCGAGCGAGAAGTCGCGAACGGCAAAGGTGGTCCCGAACAGCTTCGAAACGCCCTCGATCGAAAGATGTGCCATTCTCAAACCCTTCCCTGAATTGACCTCACGCGCCGAAGCCTCTTGCGAATGCGCCGGTGCCGATCACGCGGCGCGCAAACATCAGCGCGATGAAGGACGGCACCCACAGCATGACTGACAGTACGGCGCCGTATTGCACGACGATCTGATTGTTGATGAAGCTGATCATCAGCACCGGCATGGTGCGGACCTGAGGCGCGCCGATCAGCCAGGCGCCTTCGGTCTCGTAGAAGGTGCCGACGAAGGTCAAAAGCAGTGCAGCGGCGATTGTGGGTCCGGCCTGCGGCAGGGTGATCGACCAGAAAACGCGCAGCGGCGTGGCACCGGCATCGCGCGCCGCCTCTTCCATGCGCCGGTCGACATTCTGAAAGGCTGCGACCGGGATCCAGATCATCAGCATCAGCGTGCCGACCAGCTGAATCAGCACGACGCCCCAGAAGGTGCTGATCAGGCCGAGCTGCAGGAAGATGCCGGCAATGGCGACGAGCAGGCCGAATTTCGGGAAGGCATGCGATGCGAGGAACGACAGGAACAGGATGTTCCTGCCGGGAAAACGCATGCGCGCAAAGGCATAAGCCGCGGGAAGGCAGATGACGGCGGAAAGAATGGTGACCGTCGTCGTCAGCCGCAGGCTGAGGAAAAGTGCGTCCCAGACATCCGGACGCGCCAGCGTCTGGCCCCAGAAACGCAGGCCGAATTGCTGCGGGATTACCGATGGATAACGCCAGACCTCGGTGAAAGCCCATGTTCCGACGACGATTAGCGGCAGCGCGATAAATAGCGTCAGCAGGCAGGCGAAAAGCATGCCGATCCAGTCGAAGCGAAGATCCGTTCTCGATCTACCGGCACTCATGGCTGGGCCTCACGGTTGCGGGCGATCGACCTGATATAGAAGATACCAAAGACCAGGCAGAAGCCGAATGTGATGACGGCCTGGGTCATGGCGTTCAGCGGGTCGTTCATATCGGCGAAGGTGCGCTGCATGAACGGCCCCATCATCTCCGGCGATGCGGAGCCCAGCACATAGGGCAGGGTGAAGGCGGAGAAGATGCCGAGCACGGCGAAGGACGCGGTCACCAGTAGGGAATTGCCCATGCGCGGCAGGATGATCGAAATGAACACCCGGAGCGGCCCTGCGCCGACATCGCGAGCGGCCTCGATAGCGCTGTTCGAAACGGAGGAAAGCCCGGCCGTCAGCATCAGCACCGTCAGGGGAAGATTGTCCCAGACGAGGCCGATGACCGGTCCCCACGGCGTCAGATAGGGCGTGCGCAGCTTCGGCAGGCTGACGGCGTTCAGCAGCAGGTCGACGGTGCCGTTCGGCCCGATCGTCCGGATCAGCGCATAGGCGAGGATGATCGACGGCACGAACATCGGGAAGATCGCAAGAGCCTGCACATAGGCGGCAAGGCGTCCTTGCGAGAACCGGAGGTAAAGCGCGATCGGAAGGCCGATCGCCAGAAGCAGAATGCCGCAGACGGCGGTGGTCCAGAGTGTCAGCCACAAGTTGCCGAGGCTGTAGCCATCGGTGAAGAAGAAGCGATAGGAGGCAAGCGAGAATTCCGTCGCGCCGTCAGGGCCTCGAACGAAGATCGTGCCGACGACCGCCGAAAAGATCGGAAAGACGATCAGCCATGCGAGCAGGAGGACCGGCAGGGCGACGAGGAGGAGCCCGATCGAGCTCCCCCCGTTGATGGACCGGTGACGGCGCAGAACCGCCGGCGCAGTATCAGTGGACATCAGGTGCGGCTGATGCCCGGAGCAACGTTGCGATACCAGCCGTCAGCGATCGCCTTTTCCCAATCGCCGCCCGGGAAGGTCGGGATGGTCGCCGGAATGACGTCGGCATATTTCTTGCGGAGATCGTCGGAGATGTGGTCCCAGGAGACGGCAGGGAAACCGCCGATCTCGGTGATGATCGCTTCCTGCATTTCCTTCGTCAGCATGAATGCGGCGAGCGTCAGGGCCGCATCCTTGTTGGCGCCGTTCGAGAAGACGGTGATGCTGGAGAAACCGCCGCAAAGGGCGAGATCGCTAAGCTGCACGAGCCCGGTCGTATCAGGCAGCACGCCCTGGGAGATCGCCTGCAGCACCTGGTCCGACCAGACCGGCACCATGGTGACGACGCCCTGGGCGAGCAGCTGGATCGACTGGGTGTTGCCGGCCGTATAGGCGCCCTTGTCGTAAAGCGCCGGGGCGAGGTCGTTGAGGATCTTCCAGGCCGGCGTCAGCGTCTCAGTGGCGAAGTCGGCGGTGAAATTGTCGACCTTGAACTTCTTCGGATCGCGGCCATTGGCCTCATGGATCGCGCGACGGACGAAGTTTCCGCCCGAACCGCCCTTGTCGGGACGGTTGTAGATGAACTGGCCCGGATTGGCCTTGATCCAGGCGGTGAGCTGATCCCAGCTCTTCGGTGCATCCTTCGGATCGAGCTTGGTCGTGTCATAAGCGAGAAGCACCTGCGAACCGCGATAGGGAAGGGAGAAAGGAGTATCGAAGGCAAGCGGGTTGATATGGTCGTAACCCTCGATGTTCTCGGCGGAAAACTTGACCCAGAGGCCGGCATCGATGCCGCCGGATGGCAGACGCGGATCGAATTGCTCGAAGAGGTCGGCCTGCGGATCGGTCTTCGTCTTCAGCGCGGCGAGCGCACGGTCGGCGATGGCGCGCAGACCATTATTGTCGCCGGCATCGGTCACCTTCAGGGCAACACCCGGAAGCGCCTTTTCGAAGGCCGGGCGAATGACGTTGTTCCAGAGGTCGACGATGTTGGCATCCGAACCGCTGTAGAGGTCGATCGTGGCGGCCGCAGCCGATGCGAAACGCGGAAGAGCCAACAGACCGGCTGCAGCCGACGATGTGATCAGAAATTCGCGTCTATTCATAACCCGTCTCCATCAGGTGTCGAGGCTCAGCCTCCGCAGGATTGTCCAAGGCCTTGCTAGCGCCGGCGCGTAACATCGACATGACAGGATCGGGCGTCTCGGCAGGGAAATTGCACAGCTGTGCTGATGGCGCCGTATGGAAATCAGCGGCGGGAGACACTATCTCTCGGCAAACAAGGAGATATCCAATGACCGAAGAACGTGCAGTCCTCGCCGGCGGTTGCTTCTGGGGCATGCAGGACCTGATCCGCCGATACAAGGGCGTGATTTCGACCCGCGTCGGCTATACCGGCGGCGATGTGCCGAATGCCACCTACCGCGACCACGGAACCCATGCCGAGGCGATCGAGATCATCTTCGACCCCGCAAGGATCAGCTACCGGGAAATCCTCGAATTCTTCTTCCAGATCCACGACCCGAGCACGCGCAACCGCCAGGGCAACGATGTTGGCTTGAGTTACCGCTCTGCGATCTTCTACGTCACGCCTGAGCAGGAGCGCGTCGCCAGGGATACGATCGCCGACGTCGATGCATCAGGCCTGTGGCCTGGCAAGGTCGTCACCGAAGTCGTGCCGGTTAGCGATTTCTGGGAAGCCGAACCCGAGCACCAGGATTATCTGGAGCGGATTCCGAATGGCTATACCTGCCATTTCGTCCGGCCCGGCTGGAAACTGCCGGTCCGCCAGAAAATCGCCTGACATTGATCAGAGGCCCATCGCCGCACGGCTGGTTTCCAGAAGTGCGGCGACGAGATTTGCCCGTGGCGAGGATCGCGTCACCACGATGCCTACGGTGCGCACAGCGGACGAGCGGGGCAGGGGCAGCTTGACGACATCTAGTCCCGCCGGCCAGGGCGGCGCCCAATCCGGCACGATCGAGATCCCGAGACCGCGGTCTACCATCACCGCGATCGCCTCCAGCGCGTCAAGCTCATAACGCTCGACCGGGCGGATGCCGATCTCGCGCAGATATTCATCGGCGATGTGACCACCCCACTGGTTTCGGTCGTAGCGGATGAAAGGCAGGGTCGGCAGCAGTTCGAGCGGATCCGCCCCCTCACAGCCCCGCGGCGCGATCAGCACCAGGGGTTCCTGGCGCAGCTTGTTGAAGGTCAGCGTCTTCTGCATCGGAAATCGCGGTTCTATGATGAAGGCCGCATCCAGCCCGCCGTTCAGAACCTCGGCATAGAGATCCATCGAAGCGCCCGGCTTGAGGAAGATCTCGATCAGCGGGTAATCCTGCGCAAGGCGGTGGAGAATGCCGGGAACGAGACCGGTCAGCGCCGTATTGATCGCCCCGATCCGCATCTCGCCTGAAATCGTCGCGGTGCCGGCCATCGCCTTCAGATCGCGTGTATCGCGCACCAGATCCCTGCAGCGTTCGAGAATGGCAAAACCCGCCTCCGTCGGCCGCATCACGCGGCCGGAGCGCACCAGCAGCCGCACCCCGAGCTCGGCCTCCAATGCGCGGATGCGCTGGGCGACGGCCGCAGGCGTGAGGTTTAGCCGCTGGGCGGCCTCCGCCAGCGAGTGCCGCTCGGCAACGACAATGAAGGTTTCGAGAAAACGCGTGTCCATCGATAGTTTTTCTATCTCTTGAACGAAGCAGAAGCCATATTTTATTTATAGTCCATTGCTCCGAAAGATGGCCGATCATTGAGGAGACGGATGGAATGGATTTCGGCCTGAAGGACAGGACGGCCCTGGTGCTTGGCGCCGGCGGCGGACTGGGCAGCGCGATTGCCGTCAAACTTGCGCGCGAAGGCGCCAGAATTGCCGCGGCGGATATCGATCTCGCCGCCGCTGAGAAGACCGCGGCTGCGATCGAATCCGAAGGCGGCAGGGCGCTGGCACTACAATGGGATCTTGCCGATCTCGGTTCGATCGATGCGCATGTCGTTGCAATCGAGCGCCAGTTCGGACCGGTCGATATCCTCGTCAACAATACCGGTGGCCCACCGCCGACCACTGTCTCCGGCCAGGATCCGACGGTCTGGAACCAGTATTTCCAAAGCATGGTGCTCTCGGTCATCGCCATTACCGATCGTGTGCTGCCTCAGATGCGGGCGCGCAAATGGGGACGCATCGTCACTTCGACCTCGTCGGGCGTGGTCGCGCCGATCCCCAATCTCGGTATTTCCAATGCGCTGCGCCTGTCGCTGGTCGGCTGGTCGAAAACGCTGGCGCGCGAGGTCGGGCGCGACGGCATCACCGTCAACATCGTCCTGCCGGGCCGGATCGCCACCGGCCGCATCACCTTCCTCGACGAGCAGAAGGCCAAACGCGAAAACCGCTCCATCGATGACGTCGTCGCAGAAAGCACCGGCAGCATTCCGCTCGGCCGCTATGGCCGGCCCGAAGAATATGGCAATGTCGTCACCTTCCTGGCGAGCGAACCTGCCTCCTATCTCACCGGCTCGGTGATCCGCGTCGATGGCGGCATGATCCAGAGCATCTGACAGAAACCCAATTGGAACCGAACACCGATGGCTCTCAGCGCTGAAGCGATAGCAACCCTCAAGGCCGTCTCGACGGCGACCCTGACGACCGTTCTTTTGAAGAAGGGCCTGCGAAACGTCTGGATCCGCGGCGCCGTTCCCCTGAAGCCAGGCCAGCCGCGCATCGTCGGCCCGGCCTTCACCCTGCGTTTCGTTCCGGCTCGCGAAGATCTGGCGACACCGGCATCCTGGGCCTCGCCGATCTCGACGCGCGCCGCGATCGAGGCGATGCCGGAAGGCTGTGTCGCCGTCGTCGATGCGATGGGCGTCACCGATGCCGGCATCTTCGGCGATATCCTCTGCGCCCGCATGCAGAAGAGAGGCGTTGCCGCCCTCGTCACCGACGGCGTCGTGCGCGACCTTGCCGGCGTGCTCGACACCAATCTGCCGGTCTGGTGCCGCGGCGTCGCAGCACCGCCGTCGGTCGCCGGCCTCACCTTCGTCGCCTGGCAACAACCGATCGGCTGCGGCGGCGTGGCGGTCTTTCCTGACGACATCATCGTCGTCGACCAGGACGGCGCGGTGCTGATTCCGGCCGATCTGCTCGAGGCGGTGCTTGATGAAGCGCCGGAACAGGAGCGCATGGAAGCCTGGATCATGACCAGGATCGATGAAGGCGTATCGCTGCCCGGCCTCTATCCGATGAACGCCGAGACCAAGGCGCTCTACGAGGCTTCGAAGAAATAGGCTCATGAATGAGACGGATTAAAAGGGTCGCGGCTTCGCCCAGCCTGTAACCCAAGACGTGAATTACTTTTACGACAAAAATTTCCCCGACTTTTCTGCGGTGGCGATTTCTGTCGCGAAACTTGGGATTCTTGCGACGTTTGAACGGCCGGTTCCGACCCCATCTCGGCCGTTCACGGCAGGAGGCGAGGACGCCTAGAGCAGACCTTGCAGGTCGACATTGACTTGGATCATACCTGTCGCATGTTTCGGGACTTTCGCGACAGGAATCTATGGAGTTGGTCCTGCTGATGACACCTGACGAATTGAAGATCGTGCGACGAGCTTATGCGAAGCAGATCACGGCGGCTGTGAGAGTTGTCGATGAACGTATTGAAGCAGCCTTTGCCGAAGTACCGCGAGAAGATTTCCTTGGTGCCGGTCCCTGGCCGATCTTCCGAATGCGAAAAGCCTATGTTCCGACCCCGACCGCCGACCCGGTCTACCTCTATACGGATGACGTTGTTGGTATTGTCCCTGAGCACCACATCAACAACGGACAACCTTCACTTCATGCCTTCCTGCTTTCGCAGGCCGCGCCGCGAGCAGGCGAGCATATCGTGCATGTTGGCGCTGGTGCCGGCT
Organism: Rhizobium aouanii; assembly: GCF_037002925.1. NCBI lineage: Bacteria > Pseudomonadati > Pseudomonadota > Alphaproteobacteria > Hyphomicrobiales > Rhizobiaceae > Rhizobium > Rhizobium aouanii. The sequence continues at coordinate 42,307 of NZ_JBAMYD010000013.1, read as the reverse complement.
ACTATTCTGCGATCATGGCGAAACTCGTTGCCGCATCCGGCAAGGTGACGGCGATCGAGTTCGAGCCGGAGCTTGCTGCGCGGGCAAAAGCAAATCTCGCTCCCTATCGGAACGCTTCCGTAGTTCCGGGCGATGGCAGTTTCGTGGCTTTCGATGCAGCCGATGTGATCTATGTGAATGCTGGAGCAACCCGACCCGCGGATATCTGGTTGGACCGGCTCAATGATGGCGGAAGGCTTGTCCTACCGCTTACGACCGATCTTGGGTTTACCAGCAGCAATTGGAGCAACATGCACCTTCGCGGGGCGGTGTTCCTCGTGACGCGTAGGGGTGAGGAATATCACGCGCGATGGATTTCGCCGGTCGCCATCTTCCCCTGTGAAGGGATGCGCGATGAGGAATCGGAAAAAGCGCTCGCGGCGGCGTTCGAGAGCGGGGAGCACAAGCGGGTGACCCGGCTGTATCGTACTGATGAGGTTCCGGCCGAACGATGTTGGGTTCGCGCTCCTGGCTGGTGCCTAGCCTATGCTTAGGCGACGGCTCGGCATCATACCGTCGCGAAATTCCTAAGTTTCGCGACAAAATCGGGAGACTGATTTTTCAGGGAAATTTCTGCCGCGAAAGTCAGGTGCAAAAGTCAAACTTGTGCGACAGACCTTCGCGACACTTCGCGCACGGTCACGCGGCCAGTGCGGCAATTTCCGGTTTCCGTTCGACGAGCGTCCAAATGTGGCCGAAGGGATCGAAGATCGAGGCTACTCGCCGGCTGAGTGTGTCGGTCTGAATTTCGTCGCGGATCACAGCACCGGCCGCGATGGCGCGCGGGAAAGCGGTGTCGATATCGCCAACGTTGACCTGAAATATCGCGCTGACGGCCCCGGCCTGTTTCGGAAAGAATGGGCCGCCATAGGAAGGCATCTTTTCCCGATTCGGATTGGAGCCGGCGACCGTCACCGGCAGTTCTCCAAACCGCATTGCTACGCCCGCCACAACACCGTCAATGGTGTAGGTGTCCACCTCCTGCGCACCAAAAGCCGCCCTGTAGAAGTTTGCGGCTTCTCGCTCGCGCCCATGTTCAACAAACAATGAAAGCTGAATGCTGTTATCTTCGCTCATTCCAATCCTCGCTCCATCGGCCTGATTCACATCCTCCCGAAGATACCTGAAACTTGGCCGAACCGATGGCATCAGCCGAGTTTGATGCAGAAATTACGAATTCTGCGACACGTCATCCAAGTAGGTGCCAATTTCGCTTCGGCTCTTCAGCAAATTTTTGCGCCAGTGAATGCCTCAACAATTGATGGGCAGCGAAGCCCGCAAGTCACAAAATACTTGCTTTCCAGATTCAGGTTAGGGGCTGGGCGACTTCGCGGCCCTTTTGTTTTGGCGCAGATGGAAGCTGCTCCGGTAAGCAGGAAAGCTTCCGCCGCATCTAACAGCGAGGTGCGTAATCCAGGCCGCCGTCGATCCGGGCCGGGCGCCCGTCCAGGAAAAGCTCCCCGATGTGCGGCGCCGAGCGGGCGATAATCTTGCCGCGGCGGATCACCGCCAACCGGTTCGGCTTCAGCCGCAGCGCTTCCAGCGTGTCGCTGGCCTGGAGAATGACAAGGTCGGCGTTGCATGCCTTTTCCAGGCCGTAGCCTGCAAGTCCCATCGTCTTTGCCGAATTGACGGTCAACGCGTCGAAGATCCTCTTCTTGTCGTCCATGCCGGCCATCTGCGCGACATGGATCGCCATATGGCCGACCTCCAGCATGTCGCCCGATCCCATCGAATACCAGGGGTCCATGACGCAGTCGTGCCCGAAGGAAACGTTGAGCCCCGCATCCATCAGCTCCCGCACGCGGGTCATGCCGCGGCGTTTCGGATAGGTGTCGTGCCGGCCCTGCAGCATGATGTTGATCAGCGGATTGGGAATGACGTTGATCTCCGCCTCCGCCATCAGCGGAATGAGCTTGGAGACATAATAATTGTCCATCGAGTGCATCGAGGTCAGATGCGAGCCGGCGACACGCCCCTGCAATCCGAAGCGGATGGTTTCCGCAGCCAGCGTCTCGATATGGCGCGAGAGCGGATCGTCGGTTTCGTCGCAATGGATGTCGACGGGCAGGCCGCGATCGGCGGCGATGCGGCAGAGCGCCTCGACCGACGCTGTACCTTCGCCCATCGTCCGCTCGAAATGGGGAATGCCGCCGACGATATCGACGCCCATGTCGAGGGCGCGGTTGAGCGCATCAATCGCGCCCGGCGAGCGGTAATAACCATCCTGGGGAAAGGCAACCAGCTGCAGATCGATATAGGACGCGACCTTCTCGCGAACCTCGATCATCGCCTCGACGGTCACCAGCCTGGGATCGCTGGTGTCGACATGGCTGCGAATGAAGAGCAGGCCCTGCGTGACCGCCAGATCGCAATAGCGTAGCGCACGATCGACCAATTCCTCCTTCGTCACGATCGGGCGCAATTCTCCCCAGAGCGCGATGCCTTCGAGCAGGGTGCCGGATACGTTCATGCGCGGCAGGCCGAGCGACAGGGTGGCATCCATGTGGAAATGCGGATCGACGAAAGGCGGGCTGGCGAGCCGACCGGTCGCGTCGATTTCTTCTTTCGCCTGCGCCTGGAGATTGCTCTCGACAGCGATGATCTTGCCGCCCTGGATGCCGATATCGACATTCTTTCGGCCATCGGGGAGATTTGCATTTCTGACGATCAGATCGAACATCGGAGCCTCATTGGACAGAAGTGGTTCAGCGTTCGCCGCGCCGATAGGGTTGCATCAGCGCCTGTGGAACGCGGGCGCGGCGGGCCATGACGGCGAGGGCGGCGATGGAAAGGATATAGGGCGTCATCAGAAACAGCTGATAGGGCACGAGCCCGCTCAGCGCAGTTTGCAGCCGAAGCTGGAAGGCATCGAAGAAGGCAAAGAGCAGGGCGCCGAAAAGCGCACGGCCCGGCCGCCAGGAGGCGAAGACGACGAGCGCGATGCAGATCCAGCCGCGTCCCTGCACCATTGTGGGGAAGAAGCTGTTGAACGCCGACAATGTCAGGAAAGCGCCGCCCATTCCCATCAGCGCGCTTCCGGCAATCACAGCGCCATAGCGTACCTTCATCGGATTGACGCCCTGCGCTTCCGCCGCATGTGGATTTTCGCCGGTCATGCGGATTGCAAGGCCGACTGGTGTGCGGAAGATGATGTAGGCCATCAGCAGGGCGATGGCGATCGCGAGATAGGTCGGCGCCGTCTGCGTGAAGAAGGCCGGCCCGATGAAGGGCAAGGTCGACAAGCCGGGAATGGCGATCGGCTGGAACGGCACGATGGTGGGCGGAGTATTGGCAAGCGGCACGATCAGCCGGAAGACATAATAGCTGAAGCTCGAGGCAAACAGCGTGACGCCGAGACCGGAGACATGCTGGGAGAGGCCGAGCGTCACTGTGAGGCCGGCATGCAGCAGGCCGAAGACGCCGCCGGCGATGGCAGCGATCAGCAGGCCGGTCCAGAGATCGGCGCCGTGATAGACGGAGAGCCAGCCGATCATGGCGCCGAAGGTCATAATGCCCTCGATGCCGAGATTGAGCACGCCCGCTCGCTCGCAGAGCAAGGCGCCGAGCGTGCCGAAAATCAGCGGCGTGGCGATCCGCAGGATTGCCGCCCAGAGCCCGGCGGAAGCGATGATGTCGAACAGCTGCATCATCGCCGTATCCTGTATTGGGTGAAGAACAACGCAATCAGCATCGTCAGCAGCGACAGCGCCACCGTGACGTCGGCGATATAGGTGGGGATGCCGAGACCCCGGCTCATGCCGTCAGCACCCACGAACATGGTGGCCGTGAAAATGGCGGCGAAGACGACGCCGAGCGGATTGAGGTTGGCGAGCATGGCAACGACGATGCCGGCATAGCCGAAACCCGGCGACAGATCGGTCGTGACATAACCCTTGACGCCCATGACCTCGATCGCTCCCGCGAGCCCCGCAAGCCCGCCCGAGAGACAGGCGACTTTCACCAGCGTTCTGCCGAGCGGGACGCCGGCAAAGACCGCACCAGTGGGGTTGAGGCCTGCGGCGCGCGACTGCATGCCGAACACGGTGCGGGACTGGACGAAATGGACGACGACGGCCAGCGCGATCGCGATCGCAAAACCGATATGCAGGCGCGAGCGGGCGATCAGCTTCGGCAGCATCGCATGATCGCTGACGGATTGCGACTGCGGCCAGCCGAAGGCGAGCGGGTCCTTGAGGATGCCGTCGATGAGCATCGAGACGAAGAGCACGGCGATGAAATTCAAGAGCAGGCTGGTGACGACTTCATCGACCGAGAAGCGCAGCCTGAGCCAGAGCGGGATCAGGATCAGCACCATGCCCGCAATGGCACCGACCAGCAGCAGCAGCGGAATGAGGATGGGGGCGGGAAGATTGCCGAGCAGTTTCGAGCTTGCCGCCGCAACGGCGATGGCGCCGAGATAGAACTGGCCCTCGGCGCCGATATTCCAGAGCCGCGCCCGGAAAGCGACGGCGGCGGCAAGTCCCGTCAGCATCAGCGGCGTTGCCCGCGTCAGCGTTTCGGTCGCCGAGAGCCGCGAGCCAAAGGCACCGGTCAGGATGCGCCAATAGGCATCGAGAACAGGCGCGCCGGCGATTGAGATCAGGATGCCGGCCAGCGCCAGCGCTGCGATCACCGCGATCACAGGCGTGACGATCAGCAGGTAAAGCGGGCGGTGCTCGCGGCGCTCAAATCGCATGATCGGCCCCGCGAGTCTCTTGCCATTCGCCGGCCATCATCAGCCCCAGCCTGCGGGCGTCAGCGTCTTCGGCCTCGACGAGCGGCGACAGGCGGCCGCCGACGATCGCCTGGATGCGATCGGCAAGCGCGATCACCTCATCGAGGTCTTCCGAGATCAGCAGCACGGCAGTACCCTGCCGGCGCGCTTCGAGCAGGCGTGCGTGCACGGCGGCCACTGCCCCTTCATCGAGGCCGCGCGCGGGCTGCGCGGCAATCAGGATGCGTGGCCGCCGATGCAGGTTGCGGCCGAGAATGAGCTTCTGCATATTGCCGCCGGAGAGCAGCCGGGTGCGGATGGCTGGCCCGCCGCCGCGGACATCGAAGCCGTCGATGATTTCGCTCGCAAAGGCCATGCCCGCCTTGCGGTTGACGAGGCCATGGCGCGAAAAGGCAGGCGAGGCGATCCGCTCCAGCACGGCATTTTCCCAGATCGCCATTTCGCCGATCACACCCTCCTCGTTGCGGTCCTCGGGAATGCGTCCGATGCCGGCGTCGACGACATCGGCGACGCCGAGATTGCCGATGGCTTCCCCGAAGAGCAGCAGGTCGCCGGCATTCCGCGCCAGCATACCGGAGAGAAGATGCGCCAATGTCGCCTGGCCATTGCCCGAAACGCCGATGATGCCGAGGATCTCGCCCTGGTGCAGCCGGAAGCTGATTGACTTCAGCCGATCGACGCCGTCGATACGCACCGTCACATCGGCCGCTTCGAGGGCAACGGCGCCGGGTGTCGACGGCTCGCGTACGGGCCGCGTCACCCGGCGCCCGACCATCAATTCGGCGAGTTCCGCCTTGCTGGTGTCCGACGCCTTGCGTTCGGCGACCATCTTGCCGCCGCGCAGCACGACGATGCGGTCGGCCGCTGCCATCACCTCGTCGAGCTTGTGCGAGATGAAGATCAGCGACAGGCCCTGGCGTGCCATTTCCCTCAGCGTCGTGAACAGTCGTTCAGCCTCGATATTGGTCAGCACTGCCGTCGGCTCGTCGAGGATGAGGATGCGGGCATCGTTATAGAGCGCTTTGAGGATTTCGACACGCTGCTGCTCGCCGACCGACAGGTCGCCAAGACGGGCATCCGGATCGACCTTGAGGCCGAAACGTTCGGAAATTGTCAGCAGCTTCCTCCGCGCCGCAGATGTTCCCGAGCGCCAGGACCACAGTTTTTCCGTGCCGGTCATGACATTTTCGAGAACGGTCAGATTGGGCGCGAGCGAGAAATGTTGATGCACCATGCCGACGCCGGCGCGGATCGCCGCACGCGGCTTGCCCTGCGGCACCTCCGCACCCTCGATCAGAATTCGCCCGGCATCCGGCATGTAATGGCCGAAAAGGATGCTCATCAGCGTGGTCTTGCCCGCACCGTTCTCGCCGAGCAGGGCGACGACCTCACCCCTGGCGAGCGTCATGGAAATATCGTCGTTGGCGAGATTGTCGCCGAAGCGCTTGCTGACGCCGATAATCTCCAGCACGGGCCCGGTCATGACGGCCGTCCTGCAACGGGAAAACGATGTTGCCACCGCCCCTCGGCCTCCAGGCGTGCGGCAAGCGACAGCAGACGCGGCTCGTGGCCCATCGGCGCCATGATCTGCACCGGCAGCGGCATGGCGTGCTCATCCTGTCCGAAAGGCAGTGTCAAAGCAGGAAAACCCGAAATATTGGCGAGGCAGGCAAGCGGCGCAAATGCCGTCATCCGCTCGAGATGCAGATCCGTGTCGGCATGATCGGACGGAAAGGAGCCGATCGCAAGAGGCGCGGAAGACAGCATCGGCATCAGAATGCAATCGACCCTGTCGAACAGGGCCCAGAGCTTACCACTCACCAGGACGGCCTCATTCAGCGTGTTCCAGAGCGATGTCGCCGGAAGCGCCCGTCCGCGCGCCGCGAAGGCCTGCGTGAGAGGCTCGGCCCTGCCTTCATCCAGAGCCGCCGCCTTGATAAGTGCGGCAAGGTTGACGGAGACGATATCGGCGAAGGCACGGCCGCTGGCGGCGACGGCCCATTCGAAGTCGGCCCAGCTCAGCGGAACGATCTCGTGTCCGTCACCCTCGAGTGTATGGGCCGCAGCCTCGACGGCTGCGAGCCGATCACCCTCGGTCGGGTAGGTCGACCCGGTATCAACGAGCAGGCCGATCCGCAAACGGCCGTTGTCGCTATCGACAGGGGAGGGGTCCGGAAAAGGTCCTCGTGATTTGCCGCTCAGCCTGTCGAAAATCAGCGCCGTATCCCGCGCCGAACGGCAGACCGCGAGTTCACTCGCAATGCCGGCCAAGTGGTTGCCGAAGGATGGCCCGCCTGGGATGGCGCCGCGCGTCGGCTTCAGTCCGACGAGGCCACAGCAGGCGGCGGGCACACGGATCGAGCCGCCGGCATCGGTGGCATGCGCAATCGCGACGATCCCGGCGGCGACCGCTGCCGCCGCCCCGCCGGAGGAGCCGCCCGCGGTTCGTGTCGGATCGAGGGGGTTGCGACAGACGGGCCTGATCGCCGGTTCGCTGGCGAGCGACAGGCCGAATTCTGGGCTCGTCGTCAGGCCGAACAGGCAGAAACCGGCGTCGCGAAAACGGGAGGCGAGATCGGAATCCGCTTCGCCGCCCTTTCTCTCGAACAGGCGGGAGCCGGCCGTCACCGGCAACCCGGCAAAGGGGCCGCCAAGATCCTTCGCCAAGGTCGGCACACCGGCGAAAGGCCGTACGGCAAAGCGACTGGGGGCGCTCCGCCGCTCCCGGTCGCGGTCCTCTGCCGAGGCGAGGCCCAAGGCGGCATCGAGATAGGCGATGGCGCCGAGCGGCTCCTGCCGCGCAGCCGCCTCAAGGGAAGCTTGCATCGCCTCCGCAGCGCTCAGGCTACCACGCCTGATCGCTGCCGCCAGGTCTGTTGCATCGCCTTGCATGAGCCGAATTACTTCGGCTCGTCCATCATCTTCGGAACTTCGAAGGTGCCGGCCTTGATCTCCGCCCGTTTGGCTTCCATCGCAGCCTCGGCCTCGGCGGGCGCGACACCCTTCACGAAGACGATATCGCTGCCGCCTTCCTTCATCAGGCCGTAGGACGTGTAGTTCCTGCCGACCGGCTTTCCGGCCGCGACATCGGCGATCGCAGCGTCCAGGATCGGCCGGAAATACCACATGGCGTTGGCAAACACCGTATCGGGATAACGCGGCGTATAGTCGATCAGCGAGCCGACCGACTTGATGCCGCGCTCCTTGGCGGCATCGGCCGTGCCGATACGCTCGCCGAACAGGATATCGGCGCCGGCGTCGATCTGGGCAAGGCCGGCTTCACGGGCCTTCGGTGGATCGAAGAAGGTGCCGATGAAGGAGACGAGGTGCTTTGCATCGGGATTGACGGCCTTGACGCCCGCCGCGAACGCATTGATCAGCATGTTGACCTCGGGGATCGGAATGGCGCCGACCGACCCGACGACATTCGACTTGGTCATCTTGCCCGCCAGCATGCCGGCGAGATAGGCGCCGTCATGGTTCCAGGTGCCGAAGACGCCGAAATTGTCGCCGGCCTGCTCGCCGCTCGAACCGAGCACAAAAGCGGTGTCGGGATAATCTGCCGCGACCTGCCGAGCCTCTTTCTCCACCGCATAAGCCTCGCCAATAATTAGCTTGTTGCCCTGTTCGGCATATTCGCGCATGGCGCGCGGATAATCGGTGCCGGAGACGCCTTCGGAGAAGACATATTCGATCACGCCTTCCTTGGCCGCGTCCTGCAGGGCCCTGTGCAGACAGGAGTTCCAGGCATTTTCGACCGGCGACGCATGAATGCCGGCAACCTTCAGCGGCGCAGCCGCCCTTGCCAGCGAGGCAAAGCCGCTGACCCCAAGCGCAATGCCGGATGCGATCACTGCCCGGCGTGAAATCAGGATGTCTTTGGTCATTGATTGTTCCCCTTTTTTACCATTTGGTTCAAAAATCATAGTAGCGCCCAAAAATGTGTCAAGCAGCGAATGGGCTTAAAAATCAGGCTGTTCAATCTGTTGCGCCTTGTGTTTTGCAGCCGATTTTTCCGAACCTGTATAGCGTCGCGGCTTGGCGCGACGCCATTGGCAGGATACAGCTGGGATCATTGGGGTTGGGGGACATGAAATGGGGGAAGAAGAGGGCGCCTCGCGGCGACCGATCGCGAGCCGGTCGTCGTCCTGGGCCATCGGCCTCAGCGCGTGGCTGGCGCGGAGCGGCGCGACACCGAACGGCATTTCGCTTTTATCGGTCGTATTCGCGGGTATAGGCGCAGCGCTCATCGTTTTCACAACACATCCGATTGCCATGGTTTGTGCCACGATCTCGGTGCAACTGCGGCTGGTCTGCAATCTGCTGGACGGAATGGTCGCGATCGAAGGCGGCAAGAAAACCAAGAGCGGGCCGCTCTACAATGAATTCCCCGACCGGGTGGCCGACAGCCTGTTTCTCGTCGCCGCTGGCTATGCCTGCGGCTTAGGCTGGCTCGGCTGGTTGTCTGCGCTGCTCGCAGCACTCACCGCCTATATCAGGGTGTTCGGCGGATCGGTCGGTCTTCCCCAGGACTTCAGCGGCGTCATGGCCAAGCAGCGCCGCATGGCGGTGCTGACGGCGGGCCTCCTCGCCCAGAGCGTCGAGACGCTGATATCCGGCAGCCACTGGTCGCTGATCCTGGCATGCGCGGTCATCGCGGCCGGCAGCCTTGTCACCTGCATCACACGCACGATAACGCTTGCCCGTTCCCTGGAGAGACCATGATCGCGCTCATTCGTCGGTTTCTCGTGCTGTTCGTCCGTATCCTGGTCGGCGCCCGAAGCGAATGGCGGGGCTGCGCGCCCGATCCCCGCCGCCGCATCTATTTCGCCAATCACAACAGCCATGTCGATACCGTCGCCGTTATGGCCGCCCTGCCGTGGCCGGTGCGCCGGCTGACCCATCCGGTTGCGGCGCGCGACTATTGGGGAACAAGCGCTTTTCGCCGCTTCATCGCGGAGAAAGGACTGCGCGCCGTCCTGATAGACCGCAAGCCTCTGCCCGACAGCAATCCGCTGGAGCCTCTCGAGCGCCTGCTCGAGGAGGGTCGTTCGATCCTGATCTTCCCGGAAGGGACGAGAAGCGCCAGCGAGGAGATCGCCCCCTTCCGCAGCGGCATCTATCGCCTTGCATGCCGTTTTCCTGATGTCGATCTCGTGCCGATCCATCTCGACAATCTTCAGCGCATCCTGCCCAAGGGAAGCATGCTGATCGTCCCAATCACCTGCACGGCGCGCTTCGGCAAGCCGCTGCGCGTCGAGCCGGGCGAAGGAAAGGACGCGTTCCTGGCCCGCGCCCGTGCAGCAGTCATCGAGTTAGCAGACGGAAAGCACTTCGCATGACCAGCCTTTTCTCCATCGTGCTTGCCGCGATCCTCGGCCTGCTTGCCGTCGCCTCCGCTATCGGCTTCATTCTGCAGCGGCGCGCGACCGAGCCCGGATCCGTCGCCACCGTGCATAACCTCAACGCCCGTATCCGCTCCTGGTGGATCATGGTCGCAGTGTTCGGCGGCGCGATCCTGCTCGGCGACACGGCGACAGTCATCCTGTTCGCATTCCTATCCTTTATGGCGCTTCGCGAATTCTGGACGCTGACACCATCGCGGCGCGGCGATCACCTGGCGCTTTTCCTGTCCTTCTTCGTTGTGCTGCCGCTGCATTACGTGCTGCTCGGGACGGAGTGGTACGGCCTGTTTGCGATCTTCATCCCGGTCTATGCCTTCCTGATCCTGCCGGCAGTGGCGACATTGAAGGGCGACGTCAACGAATTCCTCGCCCGCAGCGCCAGGGTGCAATGGGGGTTGATGCTGACGGTCTATTCGATCAGCCACGCCCCCGCCCTGCTCATGCTGGACACCGGCACGCCGTCCGCACTTCTCCTGGTCTATCTGGTGGTGGTCGTGCAGCTCAGCGACGTCTTCCAATATGTCTGGGGTAAGCTCCTAGGAAAGCATCGTTTCTCGCCGAATATCAGCCCGTCAAAGACGATCGAAGGACTGGTCGGAGGCGGCGTCTCGGCCATCCTCGTGGGAACACTGCTTTATCGCCTGACGCCGTTCTCCCCGCTGCAGGCAGCTGCCGTCAGCACGGTCATCGTCGTCGCAGGCTTCTTCGGCGGCTTCGTGCTCTCGGCCATCAAACGCGATCTCAATGCCAAGGACTGGGGCTATGTGATCGAGGGCCATGGCGGCGTGCTCGACCGCCTGGATTCCATCACCTTCGCCGCACCGCTGTTCTTCCACATCGTCCGCTATTGGTTCACCACGTAGAAGCTGGTTGTGGCTAAAACCGGTCGATCTCCTCGAGGCTCTCGAACAGCCGGCGCTGAACATCCTGCTCCTGCTTGCCAATGGCGGTCATCAGCTTGCCCATCGTTGCCCGCAGGCCGTGCAATTCGTCGACCAGCTCCATGACAATATCGACGCCGGCTTCGTTGACACCCATGTTTCCCATGAGGTCCAGGATCAGCCGGGCGCGCGCGACATCGGCATCGCGAAATTGCCTTTTGCCGCCTGATGTCTCCGGGATCAGCCAACCCTGTTCGATCCAGAAGTCGAGCTGGACGATGTCTATTTTCAAGTCAAGACGGAATTCGAGATCATCCATGATCAGGCCTCCATGTTCTTCCTCGGATCGTATGGATTTGCCGTCGCCCATTCCTTCATCATAGCCGTCAGCCGCTCATCCGGGGCGTCGGGCAGTACGATCTTCAGCGAGATGTAGACGTCGCCGTGTCCGCCGCCGCGTTTTGCAACTCCTTTGCTCTTGAGACGCAGGACCTTGCCCGTGTTCGAATGAGGCGGCAGCGTCAGATTGACCGGTCCCGCCGGCGTCGGCACCCGAACCTTGCCACCAAGCACGGCCTCACTGAGGGAGATCGGCAGTTCCAGGCGGATATCGTCGCCGTCACGCGTAAAGAAGCGGTGCGGCCGCACACGGATTTCGATCAGGGCATCGCCCACAGGCCCACCGCCGATGCCCGGCTCGCCTTTGCCGCGCAGCCGCAAGGTCTGGCCGTCGCGCGTCCCCGGCGGGATCTGCACGTCAAGCGCCGGACCATTCGGCAGCTTGACCTCCGTCCTGGTGCCGTTGACGGCTTCGAGAAAGTCGACTTCCATGGAAAATTGCCGGTCACGACCACGCGTCTGGCCGCCGCCGGTACGGCGTGAAAAGAAGCTGGCGAAGATCTCATCGGCATCGCTGAAATCGGCAAAGCCGGCGCTGTTGTGGTAGGGATCGCCAGGCCCGCTCTTCGACGCATAGTCGCGGTAATAATTGCGCTGCGCCCGCTCGGCGCCCGTCATGTCGATCTCGCCGCGGTCGAAGCGTCCGCGTTTTTCCTCATCGCTCAAGATTTCGTAGGCGGTTGAAATTTCCTTGAACCGTTCCTCAGCGCGTTTGTCGCCGGGGTTTAGGTCGGGGTGAAGTTTCTTGGCGAGCTTGCGGAACGCGCTTTGAATATCCTTTTGCGTCGCATCGCGTTTCACGCCCAGAAGCTCATAGGGATCCTGGCTCATACATGTCTCCGGTCGGGCAGCGAATACTGCAGGTTGGCTTGGCAATGATATAGGTTGTCGGGCCGCCGCCGGGGAGGGGAGGCCGGCCGCGCTGGTCGACGTCAATCCGATAAAGCGCCCACTGTCACGCAAGCTCTGTAGAGTTTAGAACAACGCGACGTCTTCCGCCGGGGACGCCGAGCCTTCCTGCGCGTGATCGGGGCGCCGATCGATAAGAACCGAGCACCCGGCATGGCGCACGACCTTGTCGACGATCGAGGAGAAGACGTAGTCGGTGATATCGGTCACATGGGATGAAACCAAGATAAGATCGGCCGATTTCTCCCTTGCCCTGGAGACGAGCAGGGAGGCGGCAACGCCGATACGAACCTCGATCATCGCCGGAATTCCCAACTCCTTGCAGAGCGATGCTAGTTTCTTTTCGGCGTCGACGATGGCGGTCGTTTCGAATTCCTCGGGAAGCTCCGTCAGGTGATGGCGGGGGATATTCTCGATGACGTGCATGACGGCGATGCTTCCGCCGTCGTCCACCAGAGCGGCAGCCCGACGCAGAAGGCGGCTGGCCGTTTGGCGGGGACCCATGCCGATGCCGCAGATGATTGTCCGATACATTTGAAATCCATATCCTCGAATGCAAATGATAGCACCGATCATACCGGTGTCGACCGTCCCGGCATTGACGAATATCAAGAAAAAGTGCCGCAACGTCAGCGCGCACGAAGCTGCCGGCTCTTCGGAAGGAGGCTCCGGCTGAATCGTCGCAGTTGACGATATGGCCATCGGCAACAGTTCTAACCCGATGACGTCATTGATTGAGGTTCACATGCCGGATTTTGCGATTATCGGATCGGGCGCGATGGGAAGTGCCGTCGCCAAACGGCTGATCGACCACGGCGCTACGGTGCTGACCTATCTCGAGGGCAGGAGCGAGCAGACGATTGCGCGGGCAAAGGCAGCCGGCATGGTGCCGGTCAGCCGCCAGGAGCTGACGAAGGCCGAGCTGATCCTGTCGATCGTTCCACCGGCGGAGGCGATCAAGGTCGCCGAACTCGTCGCGGACATATCGTCGGGGATGCAGGCGCCGCCGCCCTTTATCGACCTCAACGCGATTGCGCCGAAAACCATGCAGGCTTTGGCGGCACGGTTCGAAGGCAGCCGCGTCGAGGTGCTTGACGGTGCAATCATCGGCGGGCCTCCGGTCCCCGGCAAAACAGGTCCGACCATCTATATCAGCGGCGATACCGCGGCGCGAAGCAGGCTGCTCGATGATTGCGGCCTCAGGATCCGCCGGCTCGATGGACCGCTCGGCGCCGCCTCGGCACTGAAGATGTGTTATGCCGGCATCAACAAGGGATTTGTCGGCCTTGGCACCGCCATGCTGCTTGCCGCATCGCGTTCCGGTGCGGCCGAGAGCCTGAAAGCCGAGCTCTCCGAAAGCCTTCCCGACATCGATCGCAAGCTGTCGGGATCCATACCCGACATGTATCCGAAAGCCTATCGGTGGGTTGCCGAAATGCAGGAGATTGCCGATTTCCTCGGCGAGAATGATCCGGCAGCGACCATCTTCCGCGGCATGGCGGACGTCTTCTCCAGGATGGCGAACGACGTGGAGGGCAGCCGCATGCTCGTCGGGCAGTTGGACGAGATCATCGCTCACCGCGGAACCGACAACTGACCACGATGGTCGAGCTATTACTCTCTGCTGCCGGCGCCCCACATCGGTGGAGCCGGCAGCAGGCTTCGTGCCCAATCCAGGTCATGCCTATATCGTCGCGAATTGCTCGACCTGCGCCCGGATCGCAACCTCGGTCGGCAATCGCTCCATTGAACTCGCGCCGTAAAAGCCGTGGCAACCCTTGCAGCGGGCGAGCACATAGGCCGCATCCGCAGGCATGGCGATCGGCCCGCCATGGCAGAGCACGATAACATCCTCGCGCACCGACCTTGCGGCATCCGACCATTCGTTGATCTTCTCCACGCAGCCGTCGAGCGTTAGCGCCGTTTCGGCGCCGATCGCACCGCCCGTGGTCAGACCGAGATGGCAGACCACGATATCAGCGCCGGCTCTGGTCATGGCAATGGCGTCCTTGCTGCTGAAGACATAGGGCGTCGTCAGCATATCCTTGGCGTTGGCGCGGGCGATGAGATCGATTTCCAGATCGAAACCCATGCCGGTCTCTTCGAGATTGGCGCGGAACGTGCCGTCGATCAGCCCGACGGTCGGAAAGTTCTGGATGCCGGCAAAACCCATTGCCTTCAACTCGTCGAGGAAGTGATCGGGCAGCATGAAGGGATCGGTGCCGTTGACACCGGCGAGCACCGGCGTGTGGCGCACGACCGGCAGGACCTCGCGGCCCATCTCCTTGACGATCTCGTTGGCATTGCCATAGGCGAGCAGGCCGGCAAGCGAGCCGCGCCCGGCCATGCGGTAACGGCCGGAATTGTAGATCACGATCAGGTCGATGCCACCGGCTTCCTCGCTCTTGGCAGAAAGGCCGGTGCCGGCGCCGCCGCCGATGATCGGCCGGCCGTCGGCGATCTTGCGGCGAAGCTTGCTCAGAATGTCGTTTCTGTCGGTGCGGGTCAAAACTCTCTCCTCAGGCATGGAGCTCATGGAAGCCGGCAACGAGTGCCGCGGCAAATTCCGGGCTGTTGATATGGGCGTCTATCTCGACGAGTCGCCTGTTCGGCGCATCGCGCCAGCCGGCACGAATGGCGGAAAACAGCGCCGCGTCGGCTTCGGGGTCATGGAATGGCTGGCCGGCGGCATCGATTGCCGAAACGCCCTGAAGCGGCAGCAGGAAGCGAACCGGACCCTCCATCCGGCTGAGCCGTTCGACGATGAAGGTGCCGATCCTGCGATTTTCCTCCGGGGTGGTGCGCATCAGGGTCACCTGCGCATTGTGGACGTGAAGCCGGCGGTCGCGGAAAGGCGCCGGCACGGTTTCCCGCGCGCCGAAATTCACCATATCGACGGCGCCGACCGAGCCGACATAGGGCAGACCAGTGCGGATGATGGCGCCGAAGCGGTCCTCGGTCGCCGGAAAGACGCCGCCAATAAGAAGGTCGGGAACCTCAGTCGTCGTCACGTCGATCACGCCCTGCAGCAGACCGGAATCGGCAAGCTTCTCCATCGACTGGCCACCGACGCCAGTCGCATGGAAGACGTAGATTTCATGCGTCTTGCCGAGCATCTCGCGGACCTGGGTCACGCAAGAGGTGGTAACGCCGAACATGGTCATGCCGATGCCCGGACGATCATCTCTAGAGGCGGGAATGGGGTTGCGAGCCATGCCGGCCGCCGCATTTGCGGCATTGCCGATCACTCTGCGCGAGATCGCGTTCAAGCCGGCGACGTCGACAACTGAATACATCATGGTGAGATCATTGGGGCCGACATAGGGCACCACATTGCCCGAGGCGACCGTCGAGACCATCAGTTTCGGCACACCGATGGGAAGCGTTCGCATCGCCTCCGTCACAAGGGCAGTGTTGCCGGTTCCGCCGAGGCCAAGGACGGCACCAATGTCGTTGCGCGATTTCAGGTAGGCCGTCAGCGCCTTGGCCATGGCCGAAACCGCCGTTCCCCGATCGGTCTGCCCAAGCACGGCCGCCGCGCCCTCAGGATGAAATTCGGCGACTTCGCGCGCCTGGATATCGGCGCCTGCGCCTTCCCCAAGCGTGCCGACATCGACCAGCACGGCATCGGCTCCGGCCAAAAGAGCCACCTCTTTGGCATAGTTCAGTTCAGCGCCTTTGGTGTCGCAGGTGCCGACGATGTAGATCTTTCGCATTGGTTTTCCTCCCTTTCTGATCGATCTTCGGCTTTCTTCCGAAAAAATCCCGAGTTTTGTATTTTCCATATTGTATATTCTTTCGTATATTGCATACTTAACTCATGGATGCCAGACGGAAATGGAGATCATGAACGCACCGCGCCACCTCACCCTTCGCGAGCGGATCTACGAGGAAATCGTTCGCCTGATCGTTTCCGGCGAGCTGCCGAGCGGAGTCTCGATCGACGAAAAAGAACTGACGGAACGCCTGCAGGTCAGCCGCACGCCGTTTCGCGAAGCGATCGGCACGCTCGCCAAGGAAGGCCTGATCGAGATCAAGCCTTATCGCGGCTTCTTCGTGCGCAGCTTCACGCCGAAGGAGATCGACGACCTCTACGATCTGCGCAAGACGCTTGAATGCTTCGCCGTCGAGCTCGCCGTTCCGCAGATGAGCGATCGGCATATTGCCGGCTTCGAGCGCATCCTGGATGAGGCGGTAGCAGCACTCCGCCGCGGCGACATGGAGACATACGGCATTCGCGACAAGGTGTTTCACGAGACCATCGCCGAGCTTTCGGGAAGCGCGCCGCTGATCGAAACGCTGGCGCGGCTCGCGCTGCAGATCCAGATCTGCCGCTCGATCGCCAATGAGAGCCGCGATCTGGCCGAGAGGGCAGCCGAGGAGCGCGATCAGATCCTGCAGGCTTTCAGGGCTCGCGACATCACGTGCGCCAAGGCCCTGATGCACGCGCATATCAGCGATGTTCAGCAGGCCGTCATGGCACGGTTTCAGAAGGAGAATCCGGCGCGCTAACCGAATGGAACGCCAGATGGAATGAAGGAGAGGGAGGTCTCCTTTTCAACAATGGAAAAACGTGGGCCGCGGAGCGGCCCGGGAGGAGGGAGCAATGCTGAAATTTCTTGCCCGCAGCACGGCACTGGCGGCGATGATCGCCATAAGTTCGCCGGCACATGCCGAAACCCTGAAGATGTGGGGTCCGGAACAGATCACCGAACCGCTGGTCGCGCAGCTGTGGAACGGCATCAAGGCCGATTTCGAAAAGGCCAACCCCGGCGCGACCGTCGAGTTCATGCCGCCGACCGGGACGATCAGCAACGGCGCGGTGCAGGCGGCGATCCAGTCGGATGCCGGCCCCGACGTGATCCTCACCAACTCCGGCATCGGCCGCATCAGCGTCGTCAGGAATGCCAAGCAGGTCATGCCGCTCACCGAGCAATATGAAAAGCGCGGCTGGAAGGACGAGATCTATCCCTGGCTCTACACCGAGCTGAAGGGC
Organism: Rhizobium aouanii; assembly: GCF_037002925.1. NCBI lineage: Bacteria > Pseudomonadati > Pseudomonadota > Alphaproteobacteria > Hyphomicrobiales > Rhizobiaceae > Rhizobium > Rhizobium aouanii. The sequence continues at coordinate 24,940 of NZ_JBAMYD010000013.1, read as the reverse complement.
CAGTTCGGCGGGGAGATCTACGAAGTTCCCGACGGTCTCGATGCGCTTGGCATCTGGTATCACAAGGATATTTTCGAAAAGGCCGGCTGGACGATCCCGGCGACCTGGACCGAATTCGAAGCGCTGATGAAATCGATCGAGCAGACCGGCCTGCAGCCGATCGCCATCGGTCCTCGCACGACGGGCAGCGCCGGCCACCTCTTCGGCAATCTGCTGCAATCTGCAAGCGGCAAGGAGGTGATCGGCAAGGCGCTGCGCCGCGAGATCGCCTGGGACGATCCCGCCGTCGCCGCCGGCGCCATCCGGCTGCAGAAGCTGGTCGAGGCAGGTTACATCAAGAAGGAAATGGCGGGTCTCGATCTCGACGGCGCTTCGCGCCTCTGGTTCAACAAGCGTGCGGCCATGTTCGTTGCCGGCCCGTGGTTCACCGCCAATGCCCGCAAGGCGGGCTACGACCTCGCCAACGCCGGTTACGCGCCCATGCCTTCCGACATCAAGGGTGCAGCGATGCCGACCGGCGGTGTTGGCTGGAGCTGGCTGGTGCCGGTCAATTCGAGGCAGCCGGAACTCGCGGTGAAGTGGATCGACTTCATGCTGTCGGATGCGGTGATGAAGAAACGGGCGCAGGATCCGGCAAGCACGATGATCTATCCGCGCGAGATCCCGGGCGTCGAGCCGCCAACCCTCGTGCTGAAGGATATCTTCGCCGCTGCCGCCGGCGGCGTCGGCTACAATCCGAGCGTCTATCTGCCCGGGCCGGTGCTCGATACCTACTTCCAGGTCATCCAGGGCCTGATCTCCGGCCAGATCGGCGGCGAGGACGGCATGAAGCAGATCCAGGTGAAGATGACAGAGGCGAAATAGTGGTCATTCCAGAAACGCCCGGAAGCAAGGTCGTGGCTCCTCTCAGGGATGCGTCTGCCGTGGCGGGACATACGGGCGGCCTATCCGCCCGTATGTCCGAACGCCGGACGGCCAGAGCGGCCTCATCTGATGGCTCATCCGGCGGCGATACCCGCACCGCCTTGTGGCTGATGGTGCCGGCGCTTGCTCTTTACGCCGTCTTCACCCTGCTGCCGATCGCCGCTACCTTCTGGCTGAGCTTCAACAGCTCCGCCGGCTTCAATACTTCCGCCAGCTTCGTCGGCGTCGACAACTACACGAAGGCGGCACAGGATCCGATCGTCTGGAAGAGCCTCGTCCATACCTTCCTTTGGCTGGCCTATCATGTGGTGATGGCAGGTGGGCTCGGCCTTCTGCTGGCGCTTGCCGTCAGCAGGCTACGGATCACCCAAGTCTTCTTCCGCACCGCCTTCTTCCTGCCGCATCTGGTATCGCTGGCAGTGGTCGGCGTCATCTGGGCCAATATCTACGATCCGTTCTTCGGCCTGCTGAATACCGCCTTGACGCGGTTCGGGCTCGGCGCCTTCACGCAAGGCTGGCTTTCCGACCCCGCTTTGGTGCTCTTTTCCGTCAATGTCGCAAGCTCGTGGCAGGGTTTCGGCCTTTACATGCTGCTCTTCATCGCCGGCCTGCAGAATATCGACCGCTCGCTCTATGATGCGGCCGAAGTGGACGGCGCCAACGCCTTCCAGAAGCTGATCTACGTGACGTTGCCGGGGCTTCGCGAGGTGACGACCTTCGTCGTCTCGCTGGCGATGATCAACGGCCTGAAAGGCTTCGCCACGGTCTTCGTCATGACCAATGGCGGGCCGTTCTACCAGAGCGAGCTGATCACCACCTATATTTATCGACTTGCCTTCCAATCCCAGGATCACGGGCTTGCGGCAGTGCTCTGCATCCTGCTCAGCCTGCTTGCGATCACCATCACCATCGTCTTCAACCGCTGGCGCGCAAGGATTTCGCAATGAGCGTCCGCAACCGCGAATGGCCGATGGCGCTGGCGCTGACTCCGGCGCTGATCCTGATTCTTGCCCCCTTCGTCTGGCTGGTGATCTCGAGTTTCAAGACCGAGGCCGAGATCGGCCAGGCCGACCCCTTCACCTGGCCCGCCGACCTGATGTGGCGGAACTATCTGGATGCATGGCAGATCGGCGGGTTCGGAGACCTTGTCGGCAACAGCCTCATCAATCTCATTGGCGTCGTCATTCTGTCGCTGATCACCTGTGCGCCGGCCGGCTATGCGCTCGCCAAGATCCGTTTTCCCGGCCGGGAATGGCTGTTCTACGCCTTCATTCTCGGCTTGACCGTGCCGGTCCAGGCGATCGTCATCCCGCTCTACCAGGTGCTCTTCGGGCTCAATCTCGTCAACACGCTGACCGGCATCGTGCTGGTGCAGGTGAGCAACGGCATTCCCTTCGGCATATTCCTGATGCGGAGTTTCTTTATCGGCGTGCCTGATGAACTGATCGAGGCCGCCAAGATCGACGGCGCCTCGCATTTCCAGATCCTCACCAAGGTCTTCCTGCCGATCTCGACGCCGGCGGTGCAGGCGCTCGTCATCATCAGCGCCCTCTCCACCTGGAACGATTTCTTTCTGCCGCTGATCGTGCTGATCAGCCCCGAGGTGCAGACACTGCCACTCGGGCTGGTCCGTTTCGCCAGCACCTATGCTTCCGATTACCGGCTAGTTTTTTCGGGAACCGTCATTTCATTCCTGCCGATCATTCTTCTCTACATCCTGATGCAGCGCCGTTTCACCGAGGGGCTCACGCAGGGGGCAATCAAGGGCTGACCATGTCGCATCACGTCCAGCGGGAAATCCGCTACAATTTCGAATTCGACCACCGCATCAAGGCCTGCTTCATCGGTGCCGGCGGCCATGCCTATCGCAATGTCTATCCGGCGCTGCGTTACGCGCCGGTCGAGCTTACCGGCATCTGCGATCTCGATCTCGGCCGCGCCGAGAAATTCGCCAAGCTCTTCGGCGCCGGAAAAGCCTATACCGATCACCGCGAAATGCTCGCGCGGGAAAAGCCGGAGCTGGTCTTTCTCGTCACCGCCTATCATCCTGACGGCCGGGTGCAGGCGACCAATCTCGCACTCGACGCACTTGCATCGGGCGCTCACGTCTGGATGGAGAAGCCGACGGCGGCAAGCCTTGAGGATATCGAAAGGCTGCAGGCGGCAAGTGCAGCGGCCGGCCGCATGGTGATGACCGGTCTCAAGAAGACCTTCTTCCCGACCATCGAGAAGCTGAGAGACCTGATCGGCTCGCCCGGTTTCGGCCGGCTCACGTCGATCAATGTTCGCTATCCCCAGAGCCTGCCGAGCCAGGAAGACCGCGCCGATCTCGTCAAGATGCAGAGCTTCCTCGACCATATCTACCATCCGGGAGCAATCTTGAACTTCCTCGGCGGCGAGATCGAACGCGCCGGTTATGAATGGGAATCACTCACGGGCGCAACCGTCACCAGCCTGCGCTTCCGCTCCGGCGCGATCGGCACGCTGCATCTTACCGCCGGCCAGTCCGGCGGCAGCATCTTCGAGCGGGTCGAAGTCATCGGCGAAGGCGCCAACGCTATCGTCGAAAATGGCAGCCGGCTTACTTATTTCCGCAAGGCCGACCTACCGTCCTATGGCCGCGCCGCGAGTTTCATCCAGCCGGACGAGAATGCGGCGCTGTTCTACGAGCCGGAGCATTCGCTCGGCCAGCTCTATAACAACAACCTCTTCTATCTCGGCTATGTGCCCGAAATCCTGCATCTGACGGATGCGATCCTCTCCGGCACGCCGATATCAAGGGGCACGCTCGAAATCGCCCTCGAGATCATGAAACTCTTCGAATTCTACAGACGCACGGATGCCGGCGTCACCACCAATCTCTGACAGGGGAGGGACAGTCTTGAGCGATACCGATGTCATATTCAGGAAAGCCGGCGGCGAATTCATGCCGACCACCTGGGGCGAACTCAACTGGAAGATCACCGGTGACGACACGCCCGGCGCCGAGATGACCTTCGGCACCTGCCGCATCAATCCCGGCGAGCGCAACCAGCTGCATTCGCATCCCGATTGCGAGGAAATCCTCTACGTCGTTTCCGGCCATTGCGAACACAAGCTCGGCGATGCGCTCTATCGGCTCGAAGCCGGCGACGCGATCCGGATTCCCCGCAATGTTCGTCACTGGGCGCGCGCGCTCGGCACCGAACCACTTTTCGCCCTGATCATGTTCTCCTCCGGCACCAGGACGGCGGTCAATCATGAAGGCGAGGGCACGGCCTGACATTCCGCTGACGGGTGGGAAAATATCATGGCGTCGATTGCGCTTCACAGCCGCGACGGGCAGGCGTCTTCCCGAGACGGATGTCTGAAGCGCCGTTTTCTTCAGCTTAGTCAACACTCTGACGATTGCGTGAAACAGCGCCCGACACCTCTGACAAAATCTTATCGCCTCTGCTATGTCAGGAAAAATGCGGCGGCCAACTAACGCCGCGCTCTGTCTGACCAATATCAGGAGTTTTGAAAGATGAGCGGTTCTTCCGATTATACACCCCCGAAGGTCTGGACCTGGAACAAGGCGAATGGCGGCCAGTTCGCCAGCATCAACCGCCCGATCGCGGGACCGACGCATGACAAGGAGCTTCCGGTCGGCCGGCATCCGCTGCAGCTCTATTCGCTCGGCACGCCGAACGGGCAGAAGGTCACGATCATGCTTGAGGAACTGCTGGCGCTTGGCTATAGCGGTGCCGAATACGATGCATGGCTGATCAAGATCGGCGATGGCGATCAGTTCGGAAGCGGCTTCGTCGCGGTCAATCCCAATTCCAAGATACCGGCGCTGATGGACCGCAGCGGGTCAAAGCCGATCCGCGTCTTCGAATCCGGCGCGATCCTCACTTACCTCGCCGAAAAATTCGGCGCCTTCCTGCCGACTGAGCCGAGCGCGCGGGCCGAATGCCTGTCCTGGCTGTTCTGGCAGATGGGAAGCGCGCCTTATCTCGGCGGCGGCTTCGGCCATTTCTACGCCTATGCGCCGACGAAGATCGAATATGCGATCGACCGCTTCGCCATGGAAGTGAAGCGTCAGCTCGACGTGCTCGATCGTCGCCTTGCCGAAAGCGAATATCTGGCAGGCAGCGAATATACGATCGCCGATATTGCCGTCTGGCCGTGGTATGGCGGCCTGGTGAAGGGCTGGACCTACGGTGCAGCCGAGTTTCTGCAGGTCGAGGACTATAAGAACGTGCTGCGCTGGGCCGACGCCATCCACAGCAGGCCGGCCGTGCAACGCGGCCGGATGGTCAACCGCCTCTCCGGCGACCCCTCGAGCCAGTTGCACGAGCGCCACGACGCCAGCGACTTCGACACCAGGACGCAGGACAAGCTCGCCGCCGCCGAGTAAGCAAGCGGCCCCAGCACGTGTCGCAGCAACAAAAGATGCTCTGCCGCCTTTACGGCGGCGGAGCATCTGCATACTGCCGGAACTCAGTTCTTGACCGTGTCTTCCAGGAAGAAGCGGCCCAGCGGGTTCTGATAGAAGTTCTCGATATTCTTGCGCGAGACGTTGATATAGGGGCTGTAATAAAGGTCGATCCAGTTGACGTCGTCCTTGGCCATCTTCTGCAGATCGACATACATCTGTTCGCGCTTCTTCGGGTCGAGCTCGAGACGCGCCTTGGCGACCAGTTCCTTGACCGCCTCGTTTTTGTAATTGGTCAGATAGTTGTTGTTGGAATCATGACCGAGGACGAAGGTCGTTTTCTGGTCCGGGTCGAGGATGTCGTTTGTCCAGTAGTTGACCGAGATATCGTAGTCGCCGGCGACCGTCATATCCCATTCCTGGCTCGGATCGACCTTCTGCAGATTGGCGGTGATGCCCGCCTTCTGCAGCTGCTGCTGGACCAACACGGCCGTCTGTTCGTCGACTTCGTCGCCGGCGCGGATCAGGTAATTGAGCGTCAGGTCGGAAGCGCCGGCTGCCGCCAGCATCTCCTTTGCCTTCTCGGGATCATAAGGCCGCTGCAGATTGTCCGCGTAGTAATAGAGCGCGCCCTTTGGAATGTAGGAATTGGCGACCGTGCCCTGGCCGAAGGTGACGGTATCGACGATCGCCTTCTTGTCGATCGCGAGATCAAGCGCCTGGCGCACTTCCTTCTTGCCGAGCGCCCCATGCGCGTGATTGATCAGAAGATGGTCCTCACGGGTGGAGGCGTCGATACTGACATTGAGATTCGGATCCTTCTTCAGTTCCTCGACACGAGAAAAGGGAACGAAGATCGCCGTATCCAGCTCGCCGGCCTGAACGTTCAGCATGCGGGTGTTGTCGTCAGGCACCGAGATCCACTCGACGCCGTCGAGTTTGACGCGGTCGGCCTGCCAGAAGTTCGGGTTCTTCTTGAGAATGACGCGGTCGCCCCGCCGCCATTCCTCGACCACGAAGGCGCCGGATGCGATCGGTTTTTCGCCATAGGCATCGGCGCCCAGCGATTCCATGCCCTTCTTGGAGATGACCGAGGCATTCGGCAGCGCCAACGTCGACAGGAACGGCGCGGACTGGTTCTTGAGCTTGATCGTCAGCGTGCGCGCGTCGGTCGCCACGGCCGTGTCGATCACCTTGTAGGAATCGCTCCAGAGCGAGGCGGCGTCATCGCGGATGCGCAGCAGGCTGTAGGCCGCGTCTTCCGCCGTCAGCGGCGAACCGTCGGAGAATTTTGCGTCGCGGATCTTGAACGTGTAGGTCAGCCCGTCATCCGAGACGGTCCAGCTATCGGCAAGACCCGGCTCGAGTTTCGTGCCTGTCTTGTCGACGCGGATCAGCACGTCGTAGACATTGGAGAACACCCAGTTGTCGATGTTCTGCGCGGTCTTGATCGGATCGAATGTCGTCGAATCCTCGCGGCGGCCGATGGTGAGCACCCCGGCGGCCTCGGCATAGCTTGCGCTAAGCGTCAGACCGGCGAGCAAGGCTGCAAGCCCGATTGATTTCCACCTATTTGTCATGTGTTCGTTCCCTTCGTTGTTATGGCATGCGTTTGATTGATTGAATCGGCATCGAATGCGGATCGTCCTTGCCGTCGGCGTCTTGAAGCAGCCGCTTGTCAGGATCGATGTCGGGAATGGCGGCGATCAGCGCCGCCGTATAGGGATGCTTCGGCCGCGCGAATACTTCTTCGGAGCGACCTTCCTCGACGATCTCGCCGCGATACATCACGACGACGCGTTCGCAGAGATTGCGGACGATTGCGAGATCATGGGCGATGAAGATCAGCGTGAGGTTCATCTTCGCCGTGAGATCGCGGAAGAGCTCGATGATCTGCGCCTGGATGGTGACGTCGAGGGCCGCCACGCACTCGTCGGCGATGATCAGCTTCGGATCGACGGCGAGCGCTCGGGCGATGCCGGCGCGCTGGCACTGGCCGCCGCTCATGCTGCGCGGTTTGCGGCCGGCGAATTCTCGTTCGAGGCCGACGAGATCGAGCAGTTCGCCGATTCGAACAGGGATATCGCCCTTAGCGACCTTGCCCTGCACCTTCAGCACCTCGGCCAGCATCTGCCCGATCGTCAGCCGCGGATTGAGCGCATTGTAGGGGTCCTGGAAGACCATTGCCGTCTCGCGCCTGAGTTTTGCCAGGCCAGCACTCTTCTGCAGCGCCAGATCGACGCCGTCGAAGGTGACGTGACCCGAGGAAAGCGGGGTGAGGCCGAGCACGGCGCGGGCAAGCGTGCTCTTGCCGCTGCCGGATTCGCCGACGATGCCGACCGTCTCGCCCGGCATGATCTGCAGGCTGACGCCGGCAACGGCGCTGACCGTCTTGGCGCCGCCCCTGAGCAGGGCGCCGCCGGCTCTGAAGCGCACGTGGAGATCATCGATTTCGAGCAACGGTCTCGCCGGGTTGCTGGCCTCGGCAAGCTCGGGCAGCGGCGCTGATATCTCGCCCGGGATGGAAGGGTGGCTGTTGATCAGGTTGATCGTATAGGGATGTTGCGGCCGCGCCAGGATCGTCCGCTTCGGCCCCTCTTCGATGAGCTTGCCGCCGCGGAGCACGGCGATGCGGTCGCAAGTCTGGGCGACGATACCGAGATCGTGGGTGATCAGAATGATCGACAGGCCGCGCCGGTCGCGAATGTCAATCAACAGCCGCAGGATCTGCGCCTGGATGGTCACGTCGAGCGCCGTCGTCGGCTCGTCGGCGATCAGGATCTTCGGATTGCAGGACAGCGCCACGCCGATCATCGCCCGCTGCCGCATGCCGCCGGAAAATTCGTGCGCATAGCTGTCGTACTGGCGCTTCGGATCGGGGAAGCCGACCTGCGCCAGGATTTCCGTCGCAGCAATGCGGGCCTCGCGGGCACCAAGGCCCTGATGATAGCGGATGCCCTCGGCGATCTGATCGCCGATCCGCATCACCGGATCGAGATGGCTGGTCGGATTCTGGAAGATCATGCCGATCTCGCCGCCGCGCACCTTTAGCATCTCGCCATCGTCGATCCGCATGAGGTCGCGCCCTTCGAGCAGCACGCTACCGCTTTCGATCTTCAGCAGCGAGGAGGGCAGCAGGCGCACCAGGGAACGGCAGAACAGGCTCTTGCCCGAGCCGCTCTCGCCGACGAGACCGAGAATCTCGCCCTTGCCGAGATCGAGCGAGACCGCATCGAGCAGCGTGCGCGGGCCGGAATCGACATGTGCCCTGACGGTGAGATCACGGACGGACAGCACGGAAGCGCTCATTCATGCACCCCCAGCAGTTCGCCGAGCGCGTCGCCCAGCATGCTGAAACCGAAGGCGAGGCAAACGATGGACAGGCCGGGAAACAGCGTGATCCACCAGGCCGTGGTGATGAAGCTCTGTCCTTCCGCAACCATGACGCCCCATTCGGCGATCGGTGGCTGGACGCCGAGGCCGAGATAGCTGACGGCGGCGCCGCTGAGCAGCACCAGCGTCGCATCGGACATCGAAAAGACGATTGAGCCGGCAATCGCGTTCGGCAACAGGTGGCGGAACATGATGCGCGGGCGGCTGAAGCCGAGGCTGACGGCGGCAACGGCGTAGTCGCTGCCTTTCAGCACCAGCATCTGCGCCCGGATCAGCCGCGCATAGGAGACCCAGCCGACCAGCGCCATGGCAATGTAGAAGCTGCCGAGGCCGGGGCCGAGGATCGCGATGATCGACAGCATCAGCACCAGGAAGGGGAAGGCGAGGATGATATCGACGAGGCGCATGAACAGCGCATCGACGATCCCGCCGAAGAAGCCGGCGACCGTGCCGACCGTCGTGCCGATCAGGAAGGGGAAAATGACGCCGATCAGCGCCATCTGCAGGTCGAGGCGCGCGCCCCAGATAATGCGGGAGAGGATGTCGCGGCCGAAATTGTCGGTGCCGAAGGGATGCAACAGCGAAGGCGCCTGCAGGCGCACCTCGGCATTCTGCATGATCGGGTCGTAAGGCGCGACGATGGGCGCACCGATCGCCAGCAAGACGAAGAACAGCAGCAGGCCGGCACTGAGCACAAGCATCGGCCGCCGGCCGAAGAACCGGCGCCAGCCGGGGGAGGCGGGGGCGATCGCCTCGATGCTCATAGCTTCACCCTCGGATCGACGGCGACGGTGACGATGTCGGCAATGAAGTTGATAAGCACGGTGGCGCAGGCAAAGACCATGGCGACGCCTTGAACCACCATGTAGTCGCGTGAGAAGATCGCCCTGACGAGCAACTGTCCCATGCCGGGCAGCGCAAAGACGCTCTCGACCACCACCGTGCCGCCGATCAGCCAGCCGATATTGACGGCGAGCAGGTTGATCGTCGGCACCAGCGAATTCGGCAGGACATGCCGCCAGAAGACGATCCCCTCCGGCATGCCGCGGGCGCGCGCCGCCGTCGCGACATCCGATTTCAGCTGCTCGATCATCGCCGCCCGCAGGCTGCGCGTCAGCACGGTCGAGAGCGACAGCGCGACCGTCAGGCTCGGCAGCACGAGATGCGACAGCTTTTCGCCGATCGTCGCACCATAGCCCGAAACCGGCAGCACACCGAGTTCGACGCTGAACAGGATGATCAGCATCAGCCCCAGCCAGAATGGCGGAAAACCTATGCCGAAGGTCGAGACCATGCGCACCGCATGATCCGGCGCCCGGCCGGCATTGCGTGCGGCGATCGCCGACATCGGCACCGCGATCAGGACCGAAAGCACGACGCTGGAGACGACGAGCGCAAGCGTCGGCTCGATACGGGTGACGATCAGCTTCAGCACGTCGATTTTGTAGAGGATCGACTTACCCATCTCGCCATTGGCGAGGTTCTTCAGGAAATAGACATATTGCAGCCACATCGGCTGATCGAGGCCGTACTGGGCGCGGATGCTGGCAAGGGCTGCCGGCGTCGCGCGCGTGCCGAGGATGTTGCGCGCCGGATCGCCGGGGATCAGCCGGACCAGAATGAAGGTGATGACGCTGATGCCGAAGATCACGGGTAGGAACTGCAGCGGTCGCGTCAGAACGAATTTATAGCGATGCATGACGGCGATCGCCCCTTTGTCTTCGTCGGGTTCGGTCCGCTTCCTGTTGCATCAGCCTGCCTCGTGCCGGGCGAGAAAATCGAGAAGCGCCGGATAATAATCCTGCGGGTTCTCATAGAACGGCATGTGGCTGGCATTGGCAAATACCTTCAACTCGGCATTCGGCAGCGCAAGCTTCATCCTGAGCGCACAGGCCGGCGTCAGCTCGTCATGTTCTCCGGTCGTGATGAGCACCGGCAGCGTCAGCCGCGGCAGGTCGGGGATGCGGTTCCAGTCCTTGAGGTTGCCGATATAGAGAAATTCGTTCGGTCCCTGCATCGTCTCGTAGGGCGCCATGTTCCAATCGTCGAGCGAGCGGCGCACCGGCGCCGGCCATTCCGGCAGACGGCAGACATGGCGATAGTTGAGGATGGTGACGGCCGCGAGATATTCCGGATGATTGTAGGTGCCCTGCGCCTCGTGCTTCTGCATCATCGACACGGTTTCGGGGCCGAGCGCCGCGCGCAGCCGTTCCAGTTCCGAGATCAGATGCGGCATGTCGGCGACGGTATCTTCGAGGATCAGCGTCTTGAGGTTTTCGGAATAGGTCAGCGCATATTCGATCGCCAGCCACCCGCCCCAGGAATGGCCGAGCATGTGGACCTTGCCGAGCCCCAGCGCCTTGCGCACCGTTTCCGCCTCCTCGACATAACGTCCGATCGTCCAGAGCGAGAGATCGTCCGGCCGGTCGGAGGCGCCGGTGCCGAGTTGATCGAAGGCGACGACACGATAGCCCTTGTCGATCAGGCAGGAATGGGCTTCGCGCAGGTAATCGCAGGGCAGACCCGGCCCGCCGTTCAGGCAGAAAACCGTCTCGCTGCCGGTTCCGAAACTATAGGCAACGACGCGATAGCCATCGACATCGATCTCGAATCGCTCGTCCGGCCGTATTTCACGCCACATTGATCGCTCCGGCAGAAGATTTCGCTTGCTCAATATTTGGGCACGGCTAAATTTTTACCTTAAACCGCATTCAGTGCCAGCTATAAGAAGTGATAGGGTGGGCCGCGATGCCGAACCCCGGGAGCAGCCCATGCTTGACGACCCCATTCTTGACGACCCTATTCTTGACGACATTGGAACGATCAGACGGCAGTTTACAGCGCACGAAACGCTGGACGGCAGGATCGACCAGGCCTTCGAGGCGATGAAGCAGATCGGCTTCGAGGCGCTGATCTACGACTATACACCCGTTCCCTACGATCTCGACGGCGCAATCATGATACCATCGCTGCTGAAGCTGCGGAATATCTCGGACGATATGCACGATTACTGGTTCAATCGCGGCTATTTCCGTATCGATCCGGTGCAGCAGGTGGCGCTGCGCACCTCCGCACCCTTCTTCTGGAACTACGACCCGGACGCCGACACGCTGATCAACCGTTTCATGAACGACGACACTGCGCCGGTGACGCGCTATTTGAGCGAACGCGATATGTCGACCGGGGTCACCGTTCCGGTTCATATGCCACGCGGCGACTATGCAACCGTCACCGGCATCCGCTTCGGCCGGAACAAAGATTTCGAATGGCAGGCACTGCGCTATATCGCCGACTTCAACCTGCTTGCCCATGTTTTCCATGAGACCGCCTATTCGCTGTTCGACACGCGGGCGAAGAGCGTCGGCACGATCCGCCTGACCGAGCGGGAGCGTGAATGCCTGCGCCATTCGGCGGAAGGCTACTCCGCCAAGGAAATTTCCCGCATCATCGACCGTTCCGTACCGACCGTCGTGATGCATCTGAACGCCGCGACAAAGAAACTCGGCGCCCGCAACCGCACCCAGGCCGTCGTGCGCGCCACCCATTACCGCCTGCTCGAAGACCGGCCGTCCCTGAATTGGCCACCCTATAACTTGTGATAGCTGCCTTAGCCGTCGCCACCGCGTTATGCTTTTCTCATTAGCGCCGAGAGAGGGAGACGCCAGTGGGCGAAGTCACGACGAACGAAGCCTATTTGCCCTTTCGCGATTATCGCACCTGGTATCGCATCACCGGCTCCTTGGAGAGCGGCAAGCTGCCGCTCGTCGTCGCCCATGGCGGGCCTGGCTGCACCCATGATTATGTCGATTCCTTCAAGGATATCGCCGCCCTCGACGGCCGCGCGGTCATCCATTACGACCAGCTCGGCAACGGCAATTCCACCCGCCTTCCGGAAAAAGGCCCGGATTTCTGGACGGTCGGCCTGTTTCTCGAAGAGCTGGACGCACTGCTTTTCCATCTCGGCATCCAACAGCGCTATGCCTTCCTCGGCCAGTCCTGGGGCGGCATGCTCGGCGCCGAACATGCGGTGCGCCGGCCGCAAGGCCTGAAGGCGCTGGTCATCGCCAACTCGCCGGCCAACATGCATACCTGGGTTTTAGAGGCGAACCGGCTGAGGCAGGAACTGCCGAAGGAGGTGCAGGACACGCTGCTGAAGCATGAGCTGGCGGGAAGCCTCACCGATCCGGAATATATCGCCGCCTCGCGCGTCTTCTATGACCGCCATGTCTGCCGTGTGGTGCCGTGGCCACCCGAAGTGGCGCGGACCTTTGCGATCATGGACGAGGACAACACCGTCTATCGCAACATGAACGGCCCGACGGAATTTCACGTCATCGGCACCATGAAGGACTGGACGATCGAGAACAGGCTGGACCGCATCGAAGCTCCGACGCTGCTGATCTCGGGAAAATACGACGAGGCGACGCCCCTGGTGGTAAGGCCCTATCTCGAACGCGTTCCCGGCTGCGAATGGGTGCTCTTCGAAAATTCCAGCCACATGCCACATGTCGAGGAAAGGCAGCTTTGCCTGGCGACCGTTTCCGGTTTCCTGTCCCGGCACGATTGAGGAAGGGTTCGCCTATCGGCGGACCAGCCATTTCTTGGCAACACGGCAGGCCATCGTATAGGCCGGATCGAAGACGTTGCCGACGTCATAGCGCACGACCTGGCCGAGCAGATGGCTGGCCGCCGTCCTGTCCAGGCCGTAATCCGCCGCCAGCCAATTCAACATTTCGCTGGTGGCGTGCTGGAGTGCCTGATCGAGGGGCCGGGCGTTGCCGATGGTGAAGATGTCTTCGGCCGTTTCTCCGCGCGGCCAGACCAGTCCGGCCTTCTTTTCCACCGTCAGCCGCACCGTGACCTCGAACGTCGTCTCGACGCCGGTTCCGACGATCTCGCCATCCCCTTGCACCGCATGACAGTCGCCCAGAAAGAATAGGGCGCCGGCAGCCGATACCGGAAAGCGGACCGTGGTGCCGGGGCCGAACAGCCGATAATCCATGTTGCCGCCGTACTCGCCGCTGGTCGCCGTCGATATCGCCTGGCCGAGGCTGGGCGCCACGCCGAAACAGCCGATCATCGGGGCAAGAGGCAGAACGAAATTTTCAAGACCTGCAACCGGTTCGGAAAGCCGGACGGACAGGGCTTCGCGGTCGATGCTCCAGATGGCGATATCGCGCGGCGGCAGGTCACGAACCGCCTCTGGATCGACCACATTGGCGGCTACGACACTGCCGGTAAAACCCGTGTCCCGGGTCGGGACCATGCTGATGATCTCGACCTTCAAAGCATCCCCGGGCTCGGCACCTTCCACGAAGATCGGGCCGTTCATCGGATTGGGGCCCGATGCCCGTTTGATGCCGTCCTTGTCATGCCCGGCGGCGTCGAGCGTCTCGGTGACGATGGTATCGCCGTCGGCGATGTGCAGGGCCGGCGAAAGAGAGCCGATGACATTGTGAAAGCTCGTCGGAATGAAGCGGTGAGTGGTCATGAAATACAGCTCTCGCTCGTTTTGAATGTAGGAGCCTGCGGCTGAAGCGCCCGGCCGAGAGAGTTGCAGACTAGATCAGAGATTGCCTGCAACGCCAATATCCGCGCGGCACCACCCGAAACCGGCAGCAGATGGCGAGTTGCCGAAAGGGTGGCACGAGGGGCGTCTTTGTGATCGCGGCAACCGCATAGGGGAATGGATCACCCATATCCACCCTGGTGGAGGCGACTCTTGCCGCAGCGCTCGAAGGGGTTTTCGGCCACGCGTTTTGCACAGGAAAGATCATTCAGGCAATGGTCGGAACGCGATACCATAACCACGACCTTGGCCGCCTCGCCCACCATCCTTCTCGGGTGACCCGCGCCAAGCAGGCGGTCGATCAGATCTTCGATGTCATCCGCTTCAAGTCGGTCACCAATCTGAAGGGTGATCTGCCGGAAGGGTATGTCTCGGCAGGCGGCCGCACACCGGCCGGAATCGGCAGGGTGACAAAACGGGTGGTCAGCGAGATCAGCGGCAATGCGGAATTGCTGGATGAATTGCGGCGGACCTCGGAAAAGGTCGCGGCGATCGTCGGCGCGCTCTCCGTTGTCTTCGACCCGAGCCACCGGGACCGGATCATCGATCGCTATACCGGTCTGCTGGCCGAAAATGCCGGCCGGCAGCGGGCGCTTCTCGAGCAGCTTGGCCTCTACGGACCGGCGGCGTAGTAAGCCGCGGTCGAAGCCGAAGGTCTTCTCATATGCAGGCAACGCGGCATCGACGGCACATTCAACAGCGTTGAGCCTTGACGGACCCAGATGCGATGCCTCAGCGAGACCGTTACTGCATGTACCAGCCATGGCTGACGACGAGTGACTGGCCGGTGAGAGCATTGGTTTCGAAACCGGCAAACAGCAGCGCCACTTCGGCGACATCGTCGACCGTGGTAAACTGTGTATCCACCGTGCCTCCGAGCATTACCTTCTTGATGACCTCGTCTTCGGAAATTCCGAGTTCCTTTGCCTGTTCCGGAATTTGCTTGTCGACCAGCGGCGTCCGGACGAAGCCGGGGCAGATCACGTTGGCACGCACGCCATCCGATCAGCCTTCCTTGGCGACCACGCGAGCAAGGCCGAGCAAGCCGTGCTTGGCGGTGACGTAGGCCGATTTCAGCGGCGAAGCCTCATGCGAATGCACCGAGCCCATATAGATGATCGCGCCGCCCTTCTGCGCCTTCATATGTGGAACGCAAGCCTTGGTGGTGAGGAACGCGCCATCGAGATGGATGGCGAGCATCTTCTTCCAGTCGGAAAAGGCGTAGTCCTTGATCTTGTTGACGATCTGGATGCCGGCATTGGAGACGAGCACGTCCACCCGGCCCCACTTGGTTACGACGGCGGCGACGCCGGCATTCACGGCTTCCTCGCTGGTGACGTCCATCGCAAGACCGATCGCCTCGCCCGGGCCCGCAGCCGTCAGGTCCTTGGCCGCCGCTTCCGCCGCCTCGAGCTTCAGGTCGGCGATGACGACCTTGGCACCTTCCGAAACGTATTTTTTGGCGATCGCCAGCCCGATACCGCTGGCCGAGCCGGTGACGATGCAGACCTTGTCCCTGAGCTTCATGGCTCGACTCCTTATTTTGCAAGATAATCATGGACCACTTCGCCGAGGCCCAACGTCAGGTCCGAGAGAATATGGACGGCGGATTTGACCTCAAGCACCGGCAGGTCGGCGACCGGCGCCAGCGCGTGCGGAAACAGCGCCAGGGCGCCCGGTCCTTCCCACGCGCCCTTCACCGTCAGATCCTCCAGATAGTAGCGCACCAGTTCGCAGATGCGCGGTGTGCAATCGACATGTGGAATAATCTTCAGCATGAAATTCGGCTGCTTCAGGCTTTCGAGGATTTTCGCCTCGTCGAGTGACCGATGCTTGAAGCCCATCGTTGCGGTGGCGACGCGCTGACCGCCATAGTCGAGCGTGCCGACCAGCGCATCTTTGACGGATGTCAGCGATGGCTCGGCCAGTTTCTTCGGAAAGCCCCAGATTTCGCGTCCGCCGGCGATCGGCGCGTCGTCGTTGAGATACATGGAATGCACGTAACCGCCATGTACCCCTTGATAGGTCACCGGGATGACCTGGCCGGATTCGGTATAGTCGCCAAAGCCGGTCGAGTCCGGCATGCGGATGAATTCGTATTTCACCAGCGGCTCATCGAACTGCAGCGGCTCGGGCACGACCCGGCGCAGGGCCTCCGGATCGGTGCGATAGGTGATGATCATATATTCGCGGTTGACGAACCGGTAAGGCCCTGGCGGGTAGGATGGACTGGTCAGCGGCATGGCAAAGGCATTGCGAACGACATCTTCAATTCTCATGGTTTTTTCCCACGCAGGCGTTGCTCGGCAAGGTCGAAAATCCGTATCCCATTGGTCGGACGCGTTCGGTCGAGCCAATCTGGATGGTTCAGCGTCTCGACCACATCGTCATGGCCGGCCTTCCAGTGTTCCTCCACGGAGAGCCGCGAAAACTCATAGTCCTTGGACCCGGTTTCATAGGCGGCATGCCGATAGATCAGGTGCACCATGGTCACGGCGCAATCATTGCCGATCTTTTCAAGGAGCCTCGCATCGGGATCGTCCTTCAGCTCAGGCGGCAGCTTTTCCATCAGCCTCTTGGCCGCCATGCGCACCGACTGAAGCTTGCGGAACTGGTCGGTGTTGAGCCGCGTGCGGCTGGAAAAACGGATTTCCTTCTCGCGGGCATCGACGTCAAAGACATCCTTCGGCAGCACGCCCTTGGCGCTGAACAAATCGACCTGGAAGATGCAGAGATCTGTCTCCAACTCGCTACCACCGAGAATGCGCTGCAGCGGCGTGTTGGAAACGATACCTCCGTCCCAATAATAGCGGCCGTCGATCTCGACGGGCGCAAAACCCGGCGGCAACGCCCCGGAGGCGGCCACGTGTTTGGGCGAAAAAGCACAATCGCGGTTGTCGAAATAATTGAAGTTGCCGCTAACAACATCGACAGCGCCGAGGCTGAGACGGATGGCACCGGAATTGATCAGGTCGAAATCGACGAGACCGGCGAGAGTCTCCTGCAACGGCGCGGTGTCGTAAAGGCTGATAGCGGCCATCGGATCGCCCGGGATGTTCCATGGCGCAAAGACGCGCGGCGTGAAAAAGCCGGGAACGCCGGTCAAAGACCCCAGAAAAGCGGAGGATTCGTTGAACCATTTGCGCATCGCATTGCCATTGCCGAGAAAATGGCCGGGCAGTCCGGACGAGACCCGATGCCAGAAGGTCCTTAGGTTATCGACACGCTGATCGACGGGGCTTCCGGCAATGATGGCTGAGTTGATCGAACCGATAGATATCCCGGCCAGCCAGTCGGGGCGGATGCCAGCCTCATGCAAAGCTTCGTAAGCGCCGGCCTGGTAGGCACCCAGAGCACCACCGCCCTGAAACACCAGCACGGTTTTCTCTGTCGGAATAGTACTCACGGGACGCTTTTCCTCAAATGCTGCAGCTGCTAACAAATAACACAGAGAAGGCCATCGAGCTGCACGGGGCAGATTAAGTTTCAGCAATGCAGGAAGGTTTCTGAGTAATCGTATGCTAAGTTATTTCAGATACTTGCTAGTCAAAGCGGCGCATTTCTTCGCAACCATCGCGGCCTTTAGTTAGTCCTGCCGAGGGCATCTTGCAATGCAACAAAATGTGACAACGCTTGCCATGCGGCTATAGACTGCGAATTCACCCACGCCAGGCCAATCCTTCATTTCAGGCTTGCTACGCCTTCGACCAGCGTCGTCAGCTGGTTCAATCAACGAAGTCTCGCTTCGAGACAGGAGCACTCTTATGTTCCATAATATCCGTTACGCCGCAAATCTTTTGTAGCCGCAAAGTTGAAGTGTCCTGTTTCTGCAAAGTTGGAATGTCACTCTCCCCGGGTTTGATGACGGTGGAGATAGTGTTTCCGCCCTTGAACGGCAGCGACGACAACTTAGATGTAGGTTAGCCCGCTGGTCCGACCCCTCTGGCGAGAGCTTCAGCGCTTTCGTGATGTCGGGACCTTAACCGACAGTTACGTCGAACCGCGTAGGAAACATCCATGTTATCAGAAATCGCAGCGTGGCTGTTCGCCCTATTTGTCCTCGATCCGCTTGGAGCGGAGATGCGTCAACGAATTGAAAAAACGAGCATGCCCGTCGAGGCCATTGAGCAGTCGCGGCAGTGTATCGCAACTCACGGCCCCCGACTTCTCGAACGAGCCGGCCAGGAACCCGGATGGGCGGTCAGCACTGCGATTGGCGTCGCTACCGGTTGGACGCCGCCGGTTGGTCTCTTCGATGCTCGCGATCCCAACTGCTCAGTGTTCGCCCGGCTGCTTAAGGCCGGAAGCGATCAATCCGTCGAAGGGTGATCGGTGGCCCGCGGCGCGGATAAACAGGAACGCTCGGGCGGCGTCGCCTCGACCATGCTCTCAAGGCTTGTCGTTACCGCCGAAAGGAGAGATGGTCTCACCATTGGAGAGGCGCTCGATGCCATGGGAGAATCGGGATTCGGCTTCGTTATGCTCGTGCTTGCGCTACCCGCCCTTATCCCTGTTCCCGGGCCGTTCGGTCTGGTGTTCGGATCGGCCTTGGCTATCGTCGCATTGCAGTTTGCCGTCGGCATCCGCTCGCTATGGCTGCCCTTCTTCCTTAGGAGCCGAAGGCTTCCCGCGTCAGTCTTCCAGCTCCTGGAACGTCACGCCCGGCCGCTTGTCCGTCGGACCGAACAAGCGATCCAGCCTGGCCGGTTCAAGGCGCTGACAGGGCGCGCCCTCCCTTGCTGCCTCGGTCTGCCGGTCTTTGCCCTCGCGGTCGCGATCGCCCTTCCCATCCCGTTCGGCAACCTCATTCCCGTCATCGCCATCTGCGTGATGGCCATCGGCCTGATCGAAAAAGACGGGCTGGTGGTATTGCTCGGGATGCTGCTTACGGTGGCCGCACTGGCGGTTACTGCGGCACTTTTGCGAGGCGCTGCGTCGCTAGTCGCCAACTTATGACGCTCGCGAACAAAGGTCTGTTTGGAGCCAGTCGTGCAACTTGCGGCGGTCACAACGTATGCCGCTGACCTCGAGTTATTGGCGTTTTCCGCGCCTGCGGTCAACGTAAGTTAAGCATCAATCATGCGCCGAGGGTATCACCCGGCACGAGAGGCCGCAGCCCCGCCTATAGCTTTTAGAACGCTGCTCTGTTCGAAGGAACGTGATGACTTTTCAGGCCGGCATTGGCTTCATGAGCGGCGACCGTGTTCAGGAACCGGTCGAGCATCGAATTGAAGCTCTCCGGCTTCTCCCAGAAGGGTGCGTGGCCAGCTCCTTCCACTACATGCGCTTTGCCTTCGAAGAGCAACTGGATGTTCAGGCCCGAAAAATAGCTGAGTCTGACAAAGGGATCCTGAGATCCATTGACAAAAGCAATGGGTATATCAGCCTGTTCGACGGTACGCCGCTGATCCACCCCCTGCCCTCGCAACATGGCGCGAGAAAAAACGCTCCGTAGTCTTCCGTCTGCGCGCGCTATGGCATCGCGAAAGGAGGGGTTGCTCGTGTCTCCAAAGCAAAGAGACTGAAATCGCTCCACATCGCGCGATGTAAAGTTCTCTTTTGATGCCAGAAGAATATCAAATGATGGGTGGAATCCCCGCAGCATGCCAAGGAGACCGGCGGGGACCGGTGGCGTGCCGCACAACATCAGGCCCGAAATGCCGTTGCCGCTGCCCGCCATCTCAATCGCGACGTGACCGCCAAGCGACCATCCGAGCACGGGAAAGCGATGAAGCCCCAGGCGGGCTGCCACCTCTCCTATGCAGTCGGCAAGACCGGTGACGGTATAAGTTGATTGCGGATCTCGAGCGTCGCTCGATTCGCCATGTCCCGGAAGATCGAGCGCAATCAGACGCCAATTCCGGGACAAATGGCTGTGTAGTTGCCGTGAAAAGACCGTCCGTGAGCTGCCGGAACCGTGGATCATAACCAGTGGTGCAGCGCCATCGATAGTGTCACTGATGCGCACAGCGCCGTGGCTGGTGTCGATTGTACAGTGAAATACGTCCATAAGCTGCGACCCCTAAAGCGCAGCTAAAGTCTTGCACGAAAATATCTACGGCAGGTGCATGATCATCGTAAACCAGATCTAAACCAGGTCGCGCAATCACGACACGTTTCAGTGCGGTTGCGTATCATACATCAATCATTTGCCTTGGCGTTTTATACGGGTTAGGTCTGTCGCAGCAGCAATTGTAACCAACCTTTCAAGCCGGGCATCGAGATGCAATTTCTTCTGGACTTTATGATTTCGATCACCAGCCTGACTATCGTCGGGTGCTGGGCGTGGTCGTTGCGAGGCCACTTCAACTCGCCGAAGATGGAAGCCGGAGCAAAGCTCATCACCGTCGGCGTCATCGCGACGACGGCGTTTTTCCTGTACCTGGTTTGGTCCGAGGCGCAGATGCTATGGGTACAGGTAGTAGGACTGGGATTTGAACTCGGGGCGGCGGGCTTGTTCTGGTGGGCGGTGTCGGCCTCGCGACAGGCCAGGTTGCGCTTTGTGTTCGACCGCGATCACCCAGATAGTCTTGTCACCGACGGTCCCTATCGCTACCTGCGGCACCCTTTTTACACGTCCTACCTGCTCTTCTGGTCGGGGTGGGCGCTGGCATCTTGGTCGATATGGTCGATCCTGCCGGTCTTATTTTTTACGGTTGTCTACGTGATTGCAGCCCGCAATGAGGAGAGGAAGTTCTCCCTATCACCGCTGGCATCCGAATATGAAGCCTATCGGCGCAAGACGGGCTTGCTGACACCGTGGTTCGATTGGCGGTAAACCTCCGTCCGGAGGGGCGTCAGGCATGGCGTATTCTATGGCCGCTTCCGGTCCGAGACGGAGGCGCTAAACGCAACGGCTGTCGAGTCGTGGAAGCTAAGGCCCTCGATCGAGGCTCTGCGTGCGGGACATGGTGCCGACTGGCTCACGGTGTTCGCAAGACTCTACCTCGGCACCCGCATCGGAAATCCGCTGTCGATCGTGGTATCTACCACCCGCCTTGAAAAGCGCCATACGATACAACGAACCCTTAGAGAATTCTCATCGGTGGTCGACCAAGCAGGATCCGCACCTCCGTCGCGCACGAGATCGGCATCGATATTGACCTCGCTCATGTCGTTGACGATGACGGCAACCCGGCGCCCCTCGCGATTGCGCAGGACATGGTCCAACGCGCGTGCACGCGGCTTCGGCGGTGTGTCTCTTGGGCCGCTACGTGTCGACTCAGGGTAGCCGGATTACGCGGGCGTTCGAAATTCTCCGCGGCGAACGAACTGGAGCAAATCCAACGCTTCGCGTTCGGGGCCTGCAGGCTTGCCGCTTGCCAGCCAAAGTACGAAGCTTGCCCCGAAATAGCCGATCCCGCCGATCGGTATCATGATCGCCAGTTGCAGGGACTCTGACCTGTCGGTGATCATGAGGCCGACGCCCCAGACACAGCCAGCCATAACCAGCGCAGCGACGATCGAACGCCAGCAGGCGAGAAGCTGAGCCCTCACTGACACGCCGGCGAGACGCCTCGCCAGGAAGACATACATCAGGATGCCGATCGCGGCGCTGATGCATCGCGCGTATAGAAGACCAACCAGCCCACCCCAGACCAGGCCGGCGAAAATCAGGGGAAAGCGGACGAAGATGAAAGCGAGGTCAAGCTGAAACAGCGACCGCGTGCAGCCGAGGCCCATTGCCAAGGGAGTCACCGGCATTTTAAAGGCGATGATGGCGAAGACCGCGCCCAACACCTGAGCCACCAGCGCGGCCGAGGACCACGCCGGGCCAAGGACCATGCTGACGAAGGGCTCGGCAACCAGCGCGAACCCAATGCCTACCGGCAGCGCCGCCGCAACAAGCAGGCCTTGGGATCGAAGGAATGCATGCCGCAGGCGTTCAGGATCGTCCTGAAGCCGTGCAAAGACTGGGAAGAGCAAGCCTGCGATCGGCGCCGTCGTTTCACGCACTGGCAGCGAGGCAAGCCTGTCGCCTACGGTGTACTGGCCGAGAGGGCCGGCGCCCAGCATGGCGCCAAGCGCAAGCTGGTCGGCGCGCCAGTTGACCTCATTGAGGCCGGAGCTGAGCGCCACCCACCCGGAGAACGAGAACAGATTTCTCCAGTGAGCAAACGAAATGCGCGGCAAATAAGGAAGCAGGACGTACGACATGATCACACCGGCCACCTGCGAGGCGAGCGTGCCGATCACGAGCGCCCAGTAGCTGCGAAGAATCAGGGCGATGACGACGGCGACGACCACGCCAACCACCCTGTTGATCAGCTCGATGAATATCTCTTGGTGAAAGGAAAGGCGCCGCCGGAAGTCCACAAGCCGGGGGTTCACGAGGCCGCTGATCAGCGCGCCGCCTCCAAGTGCGAAGAATATGCCGATCAGACGGTCGTCCTGATAGGCCCATGCGACGGGATAACCTGCGCTAACCAGCAGGACGGCGATCACCGCCGCGCGCAGCATGTTCAGTGTCCAGGCCGTAT
The DNA here is from genome assembly GCF_037002925.1 of Rhizobium aouanii. Classification (NCBI taxonomy): domain Bacteria; kingdom Pseudomonadati; phylum Pseudomonadota; class Alphaproteobacteria; order Hyphomicrobiales; family Rhizobiaceae; genus Rhizobium; species Rhizobium aouanii. The sequence goes on along the minus strand of NZ_JBAMYD010000013.1, from coordinate 2,175 downwards.
TGTAATGTTCTCGCTGCGGGCTCTTGTGCTGGATGAGGGCCGAACTGAGCGAAAGTTCGGTTATGGCCGCGATGATCGAAAGGACGATAGTCGCGAGGCTCACTAGGCCGAAATCGGCAGGTGATAGCAGTCGAGCCAGTGCCAGCATGCTACCCACGCCCAGAAGATTTGAGACGACGCGTCCGCCGGCGGTCCACATTGCCCCGACACTCAGCTGTTTGCGTACACCTTCCAACGTTGTTTCCTCGCTTACGCTTACAGTGCTAATGCGGTGCAGTTCTCGGGAGAAATATTCATCGGGCCGTGGTGTCAAGCTATGTCTTGCTGGAGGTATAAGACGAACGAAAGGTCAGGTACATCGCAACCCTGACGGCTAAGGCAGAAGAAACAGCGAAGCCAAAATCCCGGGGCCAGGCAAGTACTCACTGGATCGGTCGCAGCCTCACCGAAGAGCTGAAAAATGTTGATCTGATTCATCGCAAGAGCATGTCAGTCGCTTTCTTCAACAGCCTGCTAGACCGGGGTGCTCCGGGCGACGGTACGCGCAATCTCAAGGGCTTCCTCATATGTGTCGGCCCAGTGGACGGTGCTGTAGTTCCGACCTGTGTACTCGTACACAGCGCGGTTCTTGCCGAAGCGGTCGGGCAGCAGCACGCTGTGCTGCGAACGCAGGGCGCAGAGAATGTGTGGGTGCATGCGGTCAGTAACCAGCACCTTACCGGTATCCAGCCTGCGGTTGCCGCTCGCGAGCACGTAGCGCGCAAAGCGATCGTAGCTGCCGGCAATCTGCCTATTGACGATCGAACGGAGCGTTGGCGCCAGTGTGCGGACGCGGGAGAAGAAGCGCCCTGGAAACAGGATCCGCATGCCCGCGGGATCATAGTGCGTCCAGTCGAACACTTCGACGTCGCTTGGCGCGAGGGATCCGACGCCCTCGATATCGTCGCGGGCGAGCCAGATGACATCGTGATCAGGCGCGGCGTGCCTTGGCTGCGGCGGGAGCAGCAGCGCGGAATCGTGGACCGTCTCCACATGGACGTTGCCGGGGAATACGTTGCGCGCTGACTCAGCGCTGACCGGGTCCCTGGCTAAAAGTACAGCATTGCGATGATTTCCGAAGATCGTGCGCGCCTCGCTACGGTCCTCGTCGTCGACGAACAGCATGGTCGACGGCAGCGACACGAGGCGATTATTGGGGCACGCCTCGGCGACGATGCGCTTGACCTCTGCGTGGCGCGGCCATAGGCGCGAGACCGTGACCCCGCCCGAGAAGAGTATCGTGCCGTCCCCGACAGCGCGAATCATTTGCTGAAGATCGAAGTTGTGCCCATGCGCCGTATAGGCGATGGGCGCATTACGTTGCTTCAAATAGTCCATGGCGGCCACCCACATCATGTGGTTGCCGACATTGAAGTCGAACGGGAACTGCAGCAGCGCTACAGGCTGGCCTTCGGGGATGTATCGGTCGAGACACTCGCGAATCGCTCGCGCCTGCTGCGCCTTTTGCGCCGCGTCTTTAGGCGAAAGTGCTGTACCGGTCATGTGCGCCTACCCTCGATCACGCACTGCCGCGATTGGCGAATGCTGGAACCTGTCTTTGCTAGCGCGGACACTGTCATCCGCGCGCGCTGGAGGAGCCCTTACAGGCGCCCGAGCGAAGTGACGCCAATGATTGCTGGTCTCGCGAAATGGATCTTTGGCGCCACGGTAGGCATCGATTCTCGAAGTCCTTGCTGTGTCTAGTGCAGGAGGTGCCGTCCCAAAATGTCTTCTCGGACGGACAAGATTCAGTGCGTTCGGGTCACAAGCATGTGTCCAGCCGAGAGGTCAAAGTCCAGCCCCTCCCGTCCTGCGCGAGAGAAGTAATCGTCCGCCGCCTTTCGGCACCCAGACCAATCCGAATAGGCGTGAAGTGCGACAGCGCCGCCGACGATGAGATGAGGCATAACCCGCTCTAGACAGGCGCCGACAGGCTCGTACCAATCAACATCGATATGAGCCAAAGCGACCGGCTCGGCGACTGTAAGCGTGTCTTGCACCTTACCCTTTATCAGTTGGACGTTGTTGGACTGGACAGGATAACCAAACCTAGCGAAGTTGTTCGTCACCGTCGCCATCAGGTCATCATCATAGAGATAGTATTGCTGGCCTCCAAGGCCGACGGCTTCGCCGGCA